>JAJXUS010000213.1 GCA_021782675.1 Acidobacteriota bacterium | reverse complement strand
CAAAGGTGCGGTCGCCGACGAGCTGCGCGCGATGGTTATCCTTCAGCGCTGCGGCAACGATCTCGGCCGGGCCGGAGGTGCCGTGATTCACCAGCACGATGAGCGGCGCCGCAGTAATAAACTGCTTGGGATCGGCGGCAAAGGTCTGCGTGGAAAACTTCTGGCCCTGCAGGGTGGCGATGGTTCCGCTGCTGAGAAACGCATTGGCCAGGCGCAGGGCCGAGGGCATATCGCCGCCGGAGACATCGCGCAGATCGAGAAGCAATTTCTGCTTGCCGCCTTTTCCAGCGCTTCGGATATGGTCCAGCACCGCATCGACACGCTGCGGCTGCATGTCATAGGGCTTCAGATAAAGGATCGAGCTGTTCTCGTATTCGTCCGTATGCAGCGGCGGATACGCGGCGACTGCCCGCGTGAGGGTCAACATCGCCGGCTTGGCGCTGGTGGGCTCAATCACGGAGACCTTGACATTGGTGCCGGGCTCTCCTGCCAGCTCTGCCTGAATCAGTTGCAGCGGCATGACGCGCGTTCCCTGACCGTCGATGGTCTCGATCACGTCGCCGTCGATGACGCCGGCCTTGTCCGCCGGGCCACCGGGAACCACCGAGACAACCGTCGCATACCCGTAACGCTTGGAGATATGCACGCCGATCTGCGCGGGCTCATGCCCCTGCTTGGCCTGGTATTTCTGATATTCAGCAGCCGTCAGATAGCCGGAATCGGGGTCCAGCCCTTCCAGCAGACCATGCAGCGCGCCCGTGGTCACATCCGGAATGTTGGGCGTGACGACGTAGTCGTTCTGGATGTGCTGCAGTACCTCGCTGTATACCTCAATCTGCTGATATGCGTTCTGCTCGGAGCCGGCGCGGACATGCGCAGGTAGAAAGCCACCGAGAAATACGAAGACGATGAGCAGCACGGAGATTGCAAGCAGGGAAATCTTGAGGGACTTTGGCATAGAAGGATCGTGGCAGACACCGGGACCGCTGCCTGCGACCAGTGTATCGCGTCCCGCAGGCACAAGAGATTGGTGGCGGCGGACAGAATCGAACTGTCGACCTACGGGTTATGAGTCCGTCGCTCTAACCATCTGAGCTACGCCGCCAGGCGGATCCGGCGAAAGGCGCGAAGGATCGCTTCGCGGGCCGGAAGAAAAAGCGCTGCGCGGCGGGGCCGCCGCTCCTTCATTGTAGCGTATGGGTTCCGTGGCGAAACGCCGCGGCAAGACCGCCCTCCGCCGGCTGCGGGCATCCCATTAGGAAGAAGTCTCTCCACGGATCAAAGTCTCATTCGAAAGGACTGCTATGACGACGAAGACAACCTGGAAACCGCATACGGAGCACGGAGAACTATCAACCAGCGAACGGAGGGAGTTGCCGGATTCGGTCTACGCGTTTCCGAAGCAGAAGAAAGAGCCGATGACGGACGCCTCGCATGTGCGCAACGCGCTGGCACGGTTTGACCAGGTGAGCGGCGTTTCCGATACGGAGCGCGATGAGGCGTTCTCTAATATTAAGGCTGCAGCGAAGCATTACGGAGTGGATGTCAAGGAACAGCACTGGCGGGAGCTGGGTAAGCATCCGCATACCCAGAACGCGGCCCATAAGTAATAGGATTACGGCGTCGAGCGCGGTCGGGCGCGCGCGGCTGCGGCCGTGACGGGCGGAGTGCAGCTAGAATCTGGAACATGCCGACCCGTGTCCGCTCTCACGCCAAAGTCAATCTTGGGCTGGCCATAGGGCCGCCGCGTGAGGATGGCTTTCACGCGCTGGCGACGATCTATCAGACGCTGGCCGTGCATGATTGGGTAGAGGTGACGGCGACGGCCGCTGCCACGGGCGGGGTTCGCATCACCTGCTCCGACGGACGCGTGCCGTGCGACGCCCGCAACACCTGCTGGCGGGCGGTGGAGCTGGCGCTGGACCGGCTCAACCTCACCGCCCAGGTGCATATCCATATTGAGAAGAATCTGCCGATGCAGGGCGGTCTGGGCGCCGGGTCTGCGAATGCGGCTGCGGCGTTGCTGGGGCTGGAGCGCGAATTGCGGCGGCCGCTGCGGGGATCCGACCGGCTGGCGATTGCGGCAGAAACCGGCTCCGACGTTCCACTGTTTCTGATTGGCGGGACGGTGCTGGGTCTCGGCCGCGGCGAGGAGGTCTATCCGCTGCCCGATCTGCCGCCCCTGCCGTGCGTAGTGGCGATTCCCGATACTGGGGTTTCTACTCCGCAGGCTTTTCGCGACTGGGACCGGCTGCAGGCAAGTCTTGGATTGACCGGAGCGGCTGGTTTCGATAGGCTGAAGCAGTTGGGTCGCGAATGGGCGGCGGCCTTGTCTTCGCCCGGCAGTCACATCGCGAAAGCCACCGGTGTCTTTCCTGCGAAAGACCGGGCCGGGAATCTTCTTCTCGAGCTTGTCCGTGCCGGGATCGAAAACGACTTTGAACAAGTCGTCTTTCCTCAGTATCCCTCTCTGCGCGACATCCTCGAAATCCTGAAGACTCCTTCTGCCGGAGCGAATGCAGCTGTATATGCGGCGCTCTCAGGGTCAGGCTCGGCGCTTTTCGGGCTGTATCCGGCGGCTGCGGATGCCGCAGTTATCGCAACAAGGTTGCGGCAGGCAGGCATTACGGCGCTCGAAACCACGCTGCTGCCGCGAGCGACGTACTGGGCCGAGGCGGTAGAAGCCTGAACGTTTCAAAAGAAGATTGGGCGATCGACTAACGGTAGGTCAAGTGCCTTTGACGCACTCAGTCCAGGTTCGAATCCTGGTCGCCCAGCCAGTTGTAGGCCGGTGGACACAATGCGTGCCGCCGGTGGAGTACCTGCAGTAGTGGAACACCCTCGCAAACCAGCCTGGAGGTTCAGACGTATGCAGTCGGATGAGAAAGACGGGAGTACAGCCCTGACGATGGAAGCCGCCATTTCGCCCGCAGTGGAACCCGCGCTCGACGGAGCGGGCGGCTCGCATGCGCGAACCGGGGCCAAGCCCAAGCGCGCCAAGTCATATTCGGAAGACAAGCGCTTCAAGATTTTCAGCGGCTCGGCCAACCGGCCGCTGGCCGAAGAGATTTGCCGCTTTGTGGGCGTGCCGCTCGGTGAAGTGCGCCTGCAGCGGTTTTCTGACGGCGAGGTTTACTTCCAACTGCTTGAGAATGTCCGCGGCGCCGATGTCTTTCTCGTTCAGCCGACCTGTCATCCGGTCGATCAGCACCTGGTCGAGATGCTGATTATGATGGATGCGCTCAAACGCGCTTCGGCCGGCCGGATCACCGTGGTGATGCCGTACTACGGCTATGCCCGGCAGGACCGCAAGGACCGTCCGCGCGTCGCCATCTCGTCCAAGCTGATCGCCGATCTGCTGACGACGGCCGGTGCCAACCGCGCACTGCTGGTCGATCTGCACGCGGCGCAGATTCAGGGCTTCTTCAATATTCCGGTCGATCATCTGTTTGCCAGCCCGGTGCTGGTGGGGCACTTCCGCGACATGAAACTGCCCGACCTGACGGTCATCTCCCCCGATGCCGGCGGCGTGGAGCGGGCGCGGTTTTTTGCCAAAAAGATGGAGGCGCCTCTGGCGATCGTCGACAAGCGGCGCACCGATCTCAACGTGTCGGAAGTGATGCACGTGATTGGGGACGTGGCAGGACGCACCTGCCTGATCCTCGACGACATGGTGGATACAGCGGGCACATTGATCAAGACGGTCGATGCGCTGCTGGATGCAGGCGCCAAAAAGGTGTATGCCTGCGCCACGCATCCGGTGCTCTCCGGGCCGGCTGTGGAGCGGATTTTGAACTCACGTCTGGAGCAGCTGGTCGTCACCAACACCATTCCGGTGCGGGAAGATGCCCTGGCTTCGGGCAAGATTCGGGTGCTTTCCATCGCCGGGCTCATTGGCCGAGCGATTGAGAGCATCCACATGGAGACCAGCGTCAGCAGCCTGTTTGCCTGACGCCTCTTCGCAATGTTCGCCTCCGGCTGCACAGGCCGGACATAACCAGAGCCGCCGGCCAGAACCGGCGGCGAGAAGGGAGCGGCGCTTTGCCGCCGTGCCCGAAGGGAAACGAGCAACATGAGCACAGCAGAAGTCGTTACAGCATCCGCCCGTCAGGGAAAGTTCACCAAGAACATTGCCCGCCGCATCCGTGTTGCCGGAAGCATTCCGGCTGTGGTCTACGGCGCGGGCCAGCCGTCGGTCGCCGTGACCGTCGACCCGAAGCAGATTCGGCGCATCCTGCACTCTGACTCCGGACACAACACGATCTTTGATCTGAGCCTGGATGGCGCAACCGTCAAGGCAATGGTCGTCGACTGGCAGAACGACCCCATCAAGGGTGGCCTGATTCACATCGACATGAAGCGCATTGCGATGGATAAGCCCATCCGCGTGCAGGTTCCGGTGCAACTGGTGGGAACGCCGGTTGGTGTCAAAACACAGGGCGGCATTCTGGACCAGGTGCTGCGCGAGATTTCCATCGAGTGCCTGCCGGGCGACATTCCGGGACACATCGACGTGGATGTGAGCGAGCTTGCCTTCGGAATGGTCATTCGCGTCGCCGATCTGCCGCATGGCGGCAAGTTGAAGTTCCTGACCGATGAGGACGTAACGGTCGCCCACATTACCGCGGTTCGCGAAGAAGCGGCGCCGGCAGCGGATGCTGTGGCTGCGGCAACACCGGCCGAGCCGGAAGTCGCGAAGAAGGGCAAGACTGAAACGCCGGAGGCAGCCGGCGACAAGAAGGAGACGAAGAAGTAATTGGCCGGCGCGATGGGAACCCCGGGCGCTGATGGCGGCGTGATCGTGATTGTCGGGCTGGGAAATCCCGGCATCGAATATCAGTTCACGCCGCACAACGCCGGGTTTCTTGCCATTGACCGGCTGGCGGAG
>JAJXUS010000212.1 GCA_021782675.1 Acidobacteriota bacterium | reverse complement strand
CGCTGACCGGCAGCATCACGGTGCGCTCGGGGCAGCGCTCTTTCAGCCGAGCGACCGCTGCCTCTACCGCCGCAGTGGCGCCAGAGATCCCCGTCTGCTCGGGGGAGTTGTAGTTCGCGGGCTGCACCACGCCGGCCGTCGCGGCGACAGCGGCGCAGGCATCCGCTACCTGCTCAGGCGGCAGACCGAGCACCGCGGCCATTGCGCCCTCTCCCGCAGGGACGGCCCGCTGCATATACCGGCCGCGATGGCGCACCGCGCGCACCGCATCCGCAAAGGAAAACGTTCCCGCCGCCACGTGTGCTGAGTATTCCCCCAGCGAATGCCCCGCAGCCATCGCAGGCTGTATGCCGTGCTCGGCAAGCACGCGATGCGCAGCCACGGAAACAGTGAGAATGGCCGGCTGCGTATTCTCCGTCAGCTTCAGGTCGTCTTCCGGCCCCTCAAAGCAAAGCCGCGAAAGCGAAAATCCCAGAGCCTCATCTGCCTCCTGAAACGTCGCACGGGCGATGGGGAATTTTTCATGAAGATCGAATCCCATGCCAACAACCTGGGAACCCTGGCCGGGAAACAGAAAGGCTAGTTTTTTTGCGGGCATATCACTCATAACTCTCCCTATTCAAGCCGAACAGGAGGGCGCGTTGCAACGAAAAGTTCCGTGAGAATGCAGCGGCCACGCACAGCGGCTCACTCCGGCCGCTGTCCGATCGCAACCCGCGGAATTCCCTGAAGATCGGCAACAAACTCGACGGCACTCCAACCGCGCAGCAAAGCAGCCACTGCATCGCGCTGGTTGTAGCCAATCTCCATCAAGAGCCATCCGCCAGGTTCCAGGGCAGCCGGCGCCGCAGCCACCAGACGCCGGATAACCTCCAGGCCCGATTTGCCGGCAAACAGCGCCTGCTCTGGTTCATGGTCGCGCACTTCGACCGGCAAATTTTTGCGCTCGCCCGTCGCAATGTAGGGGGGATTGCACACGATGGCGTGGAACCTCTCTGTCCCAACTGCGGCCAGCAGGTCAGACTCCATAAACCGGATGCGGTCAGCAACGCCGTTCTGTTGCGCATTGTGCGCGGCAATCTCCAGCGCCTGCGCGCTGATATCGACCGCAGTGAGGTGGGCCGTGGGCAGGTTGTGCGCCAGCGCAACGGCAATCGCGCCCGAGCCGGTTCCGACATCCAGAATGTGCGGACGCTCTGTATCGCGAAGCCGCGCGATGGCCGCTTCCACCAGATGCTCCGTCTCCGGCCGCGGAATGAGCACCGCCGGCGTCACGCGAAAAGGCAGCCCGAAGAACTCCTGCGCACCCAGAATGTACTGCAGCGGTTCCCCAAGCTGGCGGCGGCGAAGCAGGGCGTTGTACCGCTGCGTCTGCTCCATGGTTAACTGGCGTTCCCATTCCACCTGCAGTTGCGCGGCAGACAGGTGCATCACGTGCCGAAGAAGCAACATGGCATCCGCGCGGCTGTTCGTGCAGCGGATGTCCGATTCATCGAGCGCCGTCGCGCCCCACGCCACCGCATCGCCAACCGACATCTCCCGCGCGAAAAGCCCTCTCATAGCGACGATTCGCCGCTCTTCAGGCGCTCCGCCTGATCGTGCGCAATCAGTGCATCCACCACCGGCTGCAGCTTGCCTTCCATCACATCCGACAACTGGTGCAAGGTAAGTCCGATGCGATGATCCGTCAGCCGGTTCTGCGGAAAGTTATACGTGCGGACCTTTTCGCTGCGGTCGCCGCTGCCCACCATGGAGCGCCGCTCTTTCTTGAGCGCCTCCTGCTGCTTTTCCATCTCCATCTCGTACAGACGTGCGCGCAGAACCCGCATGCCTTTTTCACGGTTTTTGATCTGAGACTTCTCGTCCTGGCAGCTCACCACCGTGTTGGTGGGAATATGCGTAATGCGGACGGCGGAGTAGGTCGTATTTACGGACTGACCGCCCGGACCAGATGAGCAGAAGGTATCGATGCGAATGTCTTTGGCTTCAATTTTGATATCGACCTCCTCCGCTTCAGGAAGTACCGCCACCGTCACCGCGGAGGTATGGACGCGCCCTTGCGTCTCCGTCTGCGGCACACGCTGCACACGGTGCACGCCACCCTCATATTTCAACTGGGAATACACCCGGTCGCCTTCGATAATTGCGATCACTTCCTTCATGCCGCGCACGCCCGACTCCGACATCGAAAGGATCTCCACCTTCCAGCGATGCAGCTCCGCAAAGCGCGTGTACATGCGGAAAAGTTCGGCAGCGAACAGCGAAGCCTCATCGCCGCCCGTACCTGCACGAATCTCCACAATGACGTTCTTCTCATCGTTGGGATCCTTGGGCAGCAGCAGCACATGAATCTTCTCTTCCAGCTCCGGCTTGCGCGCCTCCAGACCGTCGAGTTCCTCCTGCGCCATGGCGCGCAGCTCGGCGTCCGACTCCTCGAGCATCACACGGGAGTCGGCAATGCCGCGCTCCACCTGACCCAGCTCACGCACAGCGTCCGCGACCGGCTCCAGATCGCGATGCTGTTTGGCAATCTTCTGATACTGCTGCTGATCGGCAACCACAGACGGGTCTGCCAGCTTCTGAGATAGCTCGTCGTACCGTTCTTGAATCTGTTTCAGTCGTTCCAGCATAGGGATTTCCAGGAGAGTTGTGGAATGGGCGATGGTACAGCGCACGGGCAGAAAACGAACGCCAGCGGCAGCTAATGCTGCGCCAGATCGTGCGATGCGGGCTGGCTTAGGATGAGGAGGACCATGCCGAATTCCATGGTACCGCGTTTCGCTGCAGACAATTCGAACAACACCCCCGCGGCAACATGGCTCGCGTTTGCCCATCTCTGCGACCACCTGGCGAGTACCCGCGGCAAGCTTTCCAAACGCAAGGCGATCGCCGATTTTCTGCGCCCGCTTGCGGCGCCACCCGCCGGGTTGGCAGCGCAGTTTCTTACCGGCACGCCGTTCCCTCAGGCGGACGAACGAAAAGCTCAGACGGGCGGGCAGACCATGGTTCGCGTCGTGCGGGAGATCGCCGGAGCCACGCCGGAGCAGTTCAGCGCCGCCTATCGCAAATATGGAGACCTGGGCGCAGCGGCGGAAGACCTGCTGCGCGGGCAAGCACCAGCTGGCGCTCCGTTGACCCTCGAAGACATCCATCGCAACTTCCAGGAGCTGGCCGCCACTCGCATGCAGAGCGCAAAGACCTCGACCCTGCTGCAACTGCTCCGCGCCCTGACTCCCCTTGAGGCAAAATACTGCATCAAGCTGCTGCTGGGCGACATGCGCATCGGCGTAAAACAAAGCCTGGTCGAAGAAGCCATCGCTGAAGCATGCGGGGAGCCAGTGGCAGACGTCCGCCGCGCTGAGACCATGCGGGGAGACATCGCCGCCGTCGTCGCGCTGGCCTGGACACGTACGCTCTCCAGCGCACGCTTTCGCATGTTTCATCCGCTGGGGTTCATGCTCGCCACGCCCGCCCCCGATGCGCAGGAGGCCTTCGCGCGCTTTCTACCCGACGGCGCCGGCACGCCCACCGGCCAGGTGGAGAACAAATATGACGGTATGCGAGCACAAATCCATTGCGGCGCTGCAGAGGAGCCAGGCCGGGTTCGCATCTTCAGCCGCACGCGCGAAGACATTACGGCCAGCTTTCCCGAACTTGCCGAATGGTTTGCGATGGCTCCCGAACCGGCTGTGCTCGACGGCGAAATCCTCGCCTGGGACCCTTCGAAGTCCCGCGCCTTACCCTTCACCAGCCTGCAGCCGCGCATCGGCCGCAAGCGCGTGACGCCGAAGATGCGCACGGAAAGCTTCCTCGTGTTCGTCGCCTTTGACCTGCTCGCCGTTCGAGAGGAACTGCTGCTCGAGCAACCGCTTCGTGAACGTCGCGCTCGGCTGGAGCAATGGAGTGAGCGCATGCTGCAGGCGGCCGCTGCCAATCCGCGCTTTGTCCTTGCGGGCCAGCCGGAATTGTTCTCCGGCGACACGTCGGCGAGCGAGCGCATCCCCCGCCTGCACCTGGCGCCTGCACAGCCGGTGCAATCTGCCGCACAGATTGACGCCGCCTTCGACGAAGCGCAGCAAAGCGGCAATGAAGGCCTGATGTTCAAAGCACTCGACTCCGTCTACGAGCCCGGACGGCGCGGCCTGGCGTGGATCAAGCTAAAGCGCGAGCTCTCGACCCTGGATGTCGTCGTGACGGCCGTGGAGTATGGCAACGGGCGGCGCGCAGCCGTTCTCAGCGATTACACCTTCGCTGTTCGCGCCGGTGACCAGCTTCGCAACATCGGCAAAGCTTACTCAGGCCTGACGGACGCGGAAATTCTCGAGCTGACGCAGCACTTTCTGGCCAATCGGATCGACGCCCGGGGTGGACAGATTCTGGTCGAGCCTACGATTGTGCTGGAGGTCGCTTTCAATAACGTCATGCAGTCGGAGCGGCATGACAGCGGCTACGCGCTTCGATTTCCACGCATCGTCCGCATCCGGCCGGACAAGCCCATCACACAGATCGATACCCTCGAACGCGTAGCGGAGCTGTTCCGCAATCAGCACAAAGGGGCGGCCGCTAATGCCCATGGGAGTGCGAATGTCCATGGTGATGACCGATAGCCTCTTCGCAATCGATGGAGTCCAGGCAGCCATCCTCCACCCCGCAGCCGGCGGAGTCCTTCTGTTCGAATTGAATGGTCGTGTGTTGAATTTGAAAGCGCCTGCGCAGTTCCCCGTTGATATTCGCCAGAATGCGTTGGCTTTCCGAGGGAGGAATGTCGGAGATTGTCACGTGGCATGCCAGAGCATTTACTTGTGAGCTCAGACTCCAGACATGCAGATCGTGAACGTCGCAAACGCCCTGCACCTGACGCATCGCGGCCCGCAGTTCCGCCAGCTCAAGA
>JAJXUS010000211.1 GCA_021782675.1 Acidobacteriota bacterium | reverse complement strand
AGTTCCAACTCGAAGGCGCTTCTACTTCGACTGGGCTTCGTCTATACCCATGATGAGATCTGGAGCCGCACCGGACAGTGGCACCCGTTCTATCGGCTGGAGCCACCCACGCGCACAACAGCCTGAAGAATGGGACGGCTGCGCCTCAGGAACGAATAATGGCCGCCAGCACGTCGGCTGGCTCCGGTCGCACGCGGAAGTCGGCATGCGCTTCCGCGAAGAGGATGGTTCCGTCGGACGCAATTGCGAACGTTGCCGGCAGCGGCAGCCGCCACGATGGATCGCCATTGATAAAAGGCACATTCACGAGCATGCGCCGGTAATGGCGCTGCTGATATTCAGGGACCGGATACACCAGACCAAATTGCTCCGCAATAACCAGGCCGGGATCACTCAGCACCGGAAAAGGCAGCGGGTGCTGCTGGGCCAGCAGGTCCGCCTGATGCTCCGTCTGCGGTGAGATTGCGGCCAGCATTATGCCGCGGGACCGCATCTCCGGGAAGAGATCGCGCCACGCGTCCAGCTCTGTCATGCAGTAAGGGCACCAGCGTCCACGAAAGAAGTTGAGAATCAGCGGGCCGAGCGCAAGCAGATCCGCGGAGCGCACAATTTGCCCGCCAGCCTCCCACAGCGCAAAGTCCGGCGCTTGAACACCCGGCTTCAAAATGCGCTGTTCGATGCCGGCCGCAAATAGTTCCGCAATGGCGCGCTCACCGGGCTCCAGCCGCTCCGGTTGTACCAGAGAGCGGGTCCGCTCCGTGATTGCGTCCAGCGTCTCCTGCAGGGACACAGCGCTATCGTCCGGCGCGCAGGTTCGCCAGGGAGCCCATCAGGCGGCGCTGCACGGCTCCGCCCTTGCCCATGGACTTAAACATCTTGCGCATCTGCGCATACTGCCGCAGGAGCTGATTGACCTCCTGCACGCTGGTGCCGGAGCCGCGTGCGATCCGTTTGCGGCGGCTGCCGGAGATGATCTCGTGATTGCGCCGCTCTTCCTGCGTCATGGAGTTGATGATCGCCTCTACCCGCGAGAACTGCTTCTCATCCACATTGCCCGCAGCCTGCTGCATCCCCTGAAAGGGGCCAACGGATGGCAGCATCTTCATAATGCTTTGCAGCGATCCCATCTTCTTGATCTGCCGCAACTGCTCGCGAAAATCCTCGAGTGAAAACCCGTCCCCGGCCAGCGCCTTGCGCGCGAACTCCTCGGACTTTTTGCGATCCAGCGTCTCTTCCGCCCGCTCGATCAGCGTCATGATGTCGCCCATGCCGAGGATGCGGCTCACGATGCGGTCGGGATGGAACGGCTCAAACGCCTCCGGCTTTTCGCCCGTTCCGATGAACTTGATAGGCTGCCCGGTTACGTGCCGGATGGAGAGTGCGGCACCACCGCGGGCGTCGCCGTCCATCTTGGTCAGCACGGAGCCGGTGAGCGCCAGCTTGTCGTGAAATTCCTTCGCAGAACGCACGGCGTCCTGGCCGGTCATGGCGTCGGCGACAAAGAGGATCTCCTGTGGATTCAGCAGCGACTTCAGGCGCTGCATTTCCCCCATCAGGCCGTCGTCGATATGCAGCCGACCGGCTGTATCGACAATCATCACGTCACAGCCTGAAATAACGGCCTCGCGCCGCGCTTCCTTGGCCAGCCGCTCGACCAGCGGTGTTCCTGGCTCTTCGCCCTTCAGATCGCCTTCATAGATTTTCGCGCCGATGGTTTTAGCGACGATCTGCAACTGCTCCCGGGCTGCCGGACGATAAACGTCGACGGATACCAGCAGCGGACGGTGACCGCCCTTTTTGAGCCATGCCGCCAGCTTGCCGGATGTCGTCGTTTTACCGGAACCCTGCAAACCGGCCATCAGGATGACCGTGGGCGGCTGCGAAGCGAAACGGAAGCGCGCCGTGTCGGTGCCCAGCAGGGCCACCAGTTCGTCACGGACGATCTTTATCACCTGCTCGGTGGGCGAGAGCGCGGTCAGAACTTCCTGGCCGATTGCTTTCTCGCGAATGTGCTCGATGAGCTCCTTAACGACATTCAGGTTGACGTCCGCTTCAAGGAGAGCAACCCGGATTTCGCGCAGAGCTTCGCCAATGTTCTCCTCGGAGATTGTTCCCTGGCCGCGAAGATTCTTAAATGCACGCTGGAGCTTTTCAGAGAGGTTTTCGAACATAAGGAAACTCCAGTTTATCAAGGGATCGAGCGCAGCCGGTGCACGTTGTCCCGCTCCGGTTTACGCGGCAATCGGGGGACCATACAATAAATCATGGCTATTCTTTCGATGCCCACGCATCCCGCCGGACCCGGCCTATGATCGAGATTCCGGTTCCCGAAGCCCTCACATTCGATGATGTCCTGTTAGTGCCAGCCTATAGCGACGTTGTTCCCGGCCAGGTAAGCACCCAGACCCACGCAACCCGCAACATCACCCTGAACACGCCGCTGTTAAGCGCTGCCATGGACACCGTCACCGAGTCCCGCCTTGCTATTGCGATGGCGCAGCAAGGCGGGATGGGCGTGATTCACCGCAATCTCTCGATTGAGCAGCAGGCCGCAGAGGTTGATAAAGTCAAGCGCTCGGAGAGCGGCATGATCGTGGATCCGGTGACGATTGCGCCGGAGCAGCCGATCTCAGAAGCGCTCGATGTGATGCGCCGCTACAAAATCTCCGGCGTTCCCGTCACGAAAAATAAAAAGCTGGTCGGCATTCTGACCAACCGCGATCTGCGATTCGAAACACGCACAGACATCCCCGTCGGCGAGGTGATGACCCGGGAGAATCTGATCACCGTAGCGGTCGGCACCACGCTGCAGGAAGCGGAGCAGATTCTGCACCGGCATCGCGTCGAGAAGCTTCTGGTGGTCAATGACCAGTACGAACTTAAGGGACTGATCACCGTCAAGGACATTCAAAAGAAACTGAAGTATCCCAATGCCGCCAAGGACTCACAGGGCCGCCTTCGTGTGGCCGCGGCCATCGGCGCAACTGGCGACTTTCTTGAGCGCGCCGCTGAGATGGTCCGCAATCGGGTGGATGCGCTGGCGATCGACTCTGCGCACGGCCACTCCTCCCGTGTGCTGGAAGCGGTGCAGCTCGTCAAGCAGAAGTTTCCGGAAATTGATCTGATGGCCGGAAATGTCGCCACCTATGAAGGCGCGCTGGCCTTGATCGACGCAGGCGCCGATGCGATCAAAGTTGGAATCGGCCCCGGTTCCATCTGCACGACACGCATGGTGACTGGCGCCGGCATGCCGCAGATCACCGCAATTTCAGAGGCATTTCGCGCGGCAGGAAAGCGCGGCGTGCCCATCATCGCAGACGGCGGTGTGAAGTATTCCGGCGATGTCACCAAGGCCATCGCAGCCGGCGCCAGCTCCGTGATGATCGGCTCACTGTTTGCCGGCGTGGACGAAAGTCCGGGCGAGACAATCCTGTTCCAGGGCCGGTCTTTCAAAGCCTATCGCGGCATGGGTTCGCTCTCTGCCATGGCGCAGGGGTCTAGTGAGCGGTATTTTCAAAGCTCCCGCGATATGGCGGAGTCTACGGGTACGCTGACCGCGCGCGAAACCAATGGGCAGAACCGGCTGGGCAAATTCGTACCGGAGGGCATCGAAGGCCGCGTCCCCTATCGCGGGCCACTCGAAGCCATGGTGTATCAGCTCGTCGGCGGCCTTCGTTCCGGGATGGGCTATCTGGGATGCAGCAGCATTCCTGACCTGCAGCAGAACGCGCGCTTCATCCGCATCTCCAACGCGGGTCTGCGTGAAAGCCACGTGCATGATGTAATCATCACGCGCGAAGCACCGAACTATCACGTCGAGTAACTGCGTCACTGGATGCCGATAAACGATCGCGTCCCCGAGGAGGCCATGTTTGCCGCTTCAATGGCTGACCAGGGCAACGACTGACCAGAAGCGCGCCCTGCTGACCACCTCCCTGGGATGGATGCTGGACAGCATGGACATGATGCTGTTCTCGCTCGTTCTTACGAATCTTGAGCGCGACCTGCACATGAGCGAGACCACGGCGGGCCTCCTCATCACGCTCTCCCTTATCTCCGCAGCCGTGGGAGGCATATTCTTCGGCTGGCTGGCGGATCGCGTCGGCCGCGCCCGCGCGCTGACCGCAAGCATGCTGCTCTATTCGGTCTTTACCGGATGCTGCGGACTGGCACACTCGACGACACAGCTTGCTGTCTTTCGCGTGCTGCTCGGGCTGGGAATCGGTGGCGAATGGGCGGCCGGCGGCGCACTGGTCGCCGAAACGTGGCCGGATGCGCATCGCGCCAAGGCGATCGGTATTGCTCAGGCTGCGTGGGCGGTGGGATATGCGCTGGCCGCGGGCGTGACTGCGGTCGTGTTGCCCTGGCTGGGTTGGCGCGCTGTATTTTTTGTCGGCGTGCTGCCAGCGCTGGTCACGCTGTGGATTCGCCGCCATGTGAAAGAACCCGCGATCTGGCGGGAGAACCCCAGGCCACGGTCACTGCGCCCGCTGCTGCAGGGCAGCCTGGCGCGCGCGGCGATCATCACGACAACGATGAATGCTGCTTCCCTGTTTGCGTGGTGGGGCCTGTTTACGTGGATTCCGCGATTTCTCTCGTTGCCTATCGCGCAGGGAGGCCGCGGCCTGAGCGTGGTGCGGGCCTCCTGGTGGACCATGTTCATGCAGATCGGGACGTTCAGCGGCTACCTGGCGTTCGGCTATCTTGCGGATCGCTTCGGCCGCAAAAAAACCTACATCGCATTTTTGTTTGTCGCTGCCCTGCTCGTTCCGATCTATGCCCACGCTCCAGGGACCGCAATGCTCCTTGCGCTCGGACCGGTGGTAGGATTCTTTGGCACCGGCTTTTTCAGCGGCTTTACTGTCATCGCCAGCGAGGTCTTCCCCACCGCCCTGCGTGGTACGGC
>JAJXUS010000210.1 GCA_021782675.1 Acidobacteriota bacterium | reverse complement strand
CCGATCTAAGCCGCACATCGCCATACGTCACCGCCTGGCCGGTATCCGGCTCGCGCGCCCAGACAATGTCGTAGATCGAATCGACATCCTGCAGAAACGCTGCGATGCGTTCCAGGCCGTACGTGATCTCGCCGGAGATGGGGTCGAGGTCGATCCCGCCGCATTGCTGGAAATAAGTAAACTGCGTGATCTCCAGCCCATCCAGCATCACCTGCCAGCCCAGGCCCCAGGCGCCCAGCGTTGGCGACTCCCAGTTGTCCTCTTCAAACTTCACGTCATGCTGGGTGAGGTCGATGCCGATCGCCTGCAGCGAGCGAAGGTACAGGGACTGAATATCTTCAGGCGGAGGCTTAAGAATTACCTGTAACTGTGTGTGTTTAAAAAGCCTGTTTGGATTTTCACCATACCGGCCGTCCGCAGGGCGACGCGACGGCTGCGCGTATGCGACACGAAACGGCCTGGGGCCGAGGACGCGCAAAAATGTCTCCGGCGACATGGTTCCGGCACCCACTTCCACGTCGTACCCCTGTTGCAGCACGCAACCCTGCGCGGCCCAGAACTGCTGCAGCCGGAACAACAATTCCTGAAAGGTGAGGGCTCCCTGCGAAGGGGCTGAAACTGACTGATTGCCTGCGGTCAAGGCATCTCCAATTGCTGCTCTCTTTGTTGCTGATTGTAAAGGACGCAGCAGCGAGCCAGACTCATCCGCCCAGTTGAATGAGTACCTCGGCCGCGCGCAGAGGCCGTTCCGCGTGCCGCTCCAGCGTGCGCCAGAGGAACCTGCGCAGATCGCGGCCGCGTTCGCCGGGCCAGGCGTCGCCCAGTGCATCCACCGGCTCGCGCAGCATTCGCACGGCCTGCACCAGGGACTCCGGCGCCAGAGCGCCGCTTCCCTCGCGGCGATGGATGCCGCACGTCAGTCCGTCCCACGCCGCATGGAAGAAGCCGCCTTCACTCAGCCGCTCCGCACAGACGGTGCAACGACTGATGTCGGGGAGCCAGCCGGAGAGCCGCGTGATCCAGAAAGAGAAATAGGTGACGGGCAGCCAGCAGCGTCCCACCTGCGTTTCCGACAGCACGGCCGGCGTCAGCCGGAAGATGGCGTCGTGCGGATCGTGTTCCGGCAGCACCGCTTCCAGAGTTTCGGCATAGAGCGCCAGTGCCGCGGCGCGCAGGTAATCTACCGGCTCCGCAAGCGGCGAAACGACCGGTTCGAAGGACTCGAAACGGACGATCTCCTGCCGCGGAAGCTGGGTGTAATGGGCGCGCAGGCAGGTCATCGGCTCCAGCGCTCCGCCAAAGCGCTTGCGCGATTTGAGGGCCGCCTTCGCGACGCCGCGCAGCTTGCCAGCCTCGCGGGTGAACAGCGAGATCATCAGATCGGACTCGTGAAAGGGCCACGCCCGCAGAAGGATGGCCTCGGTAGAGTGCTGGCTCATAGATGCAGGCGGTCAAGGCGCGGCCAAAAGAAAAACGCGCAGCGGGTGCGCTGCGCGTCTGGTAATACGTGAACTCTAGCGGCCAAAGTGCTGGGCATTGACCTGTTCGTAATTCTTCCACTTCTCTGGCAGATCATCGGCCGCAAAAATCGCGGATACCGGGCACACGGGCACGCACGCGCCACAATCGATGCACTCGACCGGATCGATAAAAAGCTGGTTCTGTTCGGCAAATCCAGCTTCATCCTTCTTGGGATGAATGCAGTCGACGGGGCAGGCATCCACGCACGCGGAATCCTTGGTCCCGATACATGGCTCCGCAATCACATAGGCCATAGAGCGTTCCGTATCTCCTTGCGTTGATTGAAGCAGACAGCTTGATTGTAGCAAAGCGGGCTGACCAGCACTCGGGGCCGGTTCCATGGCATCGATGCGGCTTCGACAGCACTCGCGATCCAAAAGCGAACTGACTCTGCGTGGCGAAACCTGCCCGCGGTGTGCGCCACGGCTGGCGCCGTTCGGCGACAGGAATGCGTCAGAGAGTCCACCGCACGGCCGGGCAATAGCGTCGACTGAGTCGGGCATAGTCCGAATGAACTATCGACAAATGGGTATGGCAGGTGATTGACCGGGTCAGCAGCAAACGGTAGCATCCCTGCGAAATGAAATTGATTTCATTTCTGACTCGAAAGCACGATTGGCGGGCAGATTTCCGCCACACTCAGGAGGCATCATCCATGGTTTTTCGGCGCTTTGTTGCCGCATTCGCGCTGTCCCTGTTCCTTGTCGCATCCTGGGCGGTCGCGCAACAGCAGACCGCAGAGTTTACGGGCAAGATCACAGACTCCAGCGGAGCGGCTGTAGCCGGTGCAGTCGTCACCATTTCGAATCCCAACCATGCGATCCGGGTGGTGCTGACAACCGACGCCCAGGGCCGCTACGTGGCGCCGTTGCTGCCGCCCGCATCCGGCTATCAGATCTCCGTTTCAAAGCCCGGTTTCAAAGTTGCCGTCCGCAAAGATCTCCGACTGGAAGTCACCCAGGTCGCGGAGGTAGATATCCCGCTGGCCGTCGGATCTGTCGCGCAGACGGTCACCGTCACCGGTGCACCACCGCTTCTCGATCTGCAAACCTCGTCGGTGGGCCAGGTCATTCCAGGACGCACAATTACCAACCTGCCTCTGAACGGGCGCAGTTCGTTCCGGTTGATCCAACTGACGCCCGGCGTGACATTCAATGAAGGGGCCTACGGGCAATTTGGAGATGTGCCGGTCAACAGCACCTGGGATTCGAGCTTTGCCATTAACGGGGGCCGTTCGCAAAGCAACCAGATTCTGATCGATGGCGTGCCCAGCACCACCGGCTTTTTTGACCAGATCACGACGATTCCTTCCATCGATGACACCCAGGAATTCAAGGTCCAAAGCAACAACATGTCCGCGGAGTATGGCCACTACTCCGGCGGCGTGGTCAACGTAACCACCAAGTCCGGCACGGAACAACTGCACGGCACGGTGTTCGAATTCCTGCGCAACTCCGCGCTGGATGCGAACGACTTCATTGATAACGAACACAAGCGTCCCATCCCGCCATTCAAGATGAATCAGTTTGGCTTCGCGGTGGGCGGGCCAGTGATTCTGCCGAAGGTCTATAACGGCCACGGTAAGACCTTCTTCTTTGCCGACCTGCAAGAGACGCGCCGCAATCAGGGAGCGACGTTTCTTGCCACGGTCCCGACTGACCAGCAGCGCCAGGGCGACTTCAGCAGCACGCTGGATGCGGCCGGCAAGCCGGTCACCATCTATAACCCGTTTTCCACACGCACCGATCCCGCGAACCCCTCGCAATACATCCGCGATCCGTTTCCTGGAAACAAGATTCCTCTCTCGATGCAGGACCCGGTCGCGCAAAAGCTGTTGTCGTATTATCCGGAGCCCAATACGACAGGATCCGCCAACACCGACGCAAACAACTACATCAGCAACGCTTCGATGGTCGTCAACCAGGACGCGGGCAGCGCGCGCATCGACCAGAACGTGAATGCGATGTATCACCTGTTCGGCCGATTTGGCTGGAGTCTGACCTCGCTTACCCAGCCAAACACCTACGGAAACGTCGCGACGACTGGACCCGGCGCGGTGGGCACGACGCAGTTTCATAACTGGTCGTTCGCCTTCGACAATACGATTGCGTTCAGCCCCACCCTGTTGCTCACCCTCGACTATGGATGGGCGCGGTGGTTCCAGTCTCGCAAGACGCTGAGCTACGGCTTTGACAACGGGACACTCGGGTTCCCCAGTTCGCTGGTGAGCAGCATAACGATCCCGATGTTTCCGGCGATCACCGTCGGCGGCGGCTATAGCGGAATGGCGGGACAGAGTTATCTGATCAACGGGAACGATACGCACAGCTTCCTCGTTTCACTGACCAAGATCCGGGGACGCCAGACCTTCACTCTGGGCACAGACGTTGAGTTGAACCTGATCAATTACTTCAACGTCGCCAACAGTGGCGGCGCATACAACTTTGCCATTGCACAGACGCAAGGCCCGAATCCGAATGTGGCGACACCGATCGCCGGCAATGGCATTGCCAGTCTTCTGCTGGGTGACGGCAGCAGTGGATCGATCCCGATTGGCTCCGGCGTTGAGCTGCGGGACTGGTACTACGCCGGCTATATCCAGGACGACGCCCGGCTTTCCGACAAGCTGACCATTAATCTGGGCCTGCGGTATGAAACCCAAAGCCCGATGACGGACCGGCATAATGAGCTGAACTACTTCGATCCGAATGTCGCCAGCCCCGCAGCCAATAGCGAGTTCCCGAACCTGAAAGGCGGCCTGGTCTTTGCCGGCGTCAATGGGAACTCCCGCACGGTCTATCGCTGGAACCGCCTGCAGTTTGAGCCACGAATCGGCTTCGCGTACAGCCCCATTCCTAGCACCGTGATCCGCGGCGGCTTTGGAACGGTTTACGCGCCGCTGGAGCTGAGCAACAACGCAGTCGGCTTCAGCCCAAGCGGAGGCTTCAGCTCATCCACTGCGTGGAACACCTCGCTGAACGGCGGTCTGACTCCCTACAACCTGTTGAACAATCCGTTCCCACAGGGCCTGGTGCAGCCTACCGGCAGTTCACTCGGCGCTGGAACCCTGGTCGGCCAGGCAATCAGCGTCTGGGATACCAATCCCCAGACGCCGGCGTCCTATCAGTGGAACCTCGATATCCAGCGCCAGTTGCCGTCGAATACTCTGGTGGATATCGCGTACGTGGCGAATCGAGGGCTGCATCTTACCAGCAACTTCGACCTCAACCAGCTCAACCCGTCCTACCTGAGTCTGGGCACGGGACTGCAGGCGCAGGTTGCCAACCCGTTCCAGTCCTACGTCAAGATCGGTCCCCTCTCCAACGCGAAGATCGCCCGGCGCCAGTTGCTGCTTCCTTACCCACAGTTCACGGGCGTTACGGTCGTCAACTCCA
>JAJXUS010000209.1 GCA_021782675.1 Acidobacteriota bacterium | reverse complement strand
CTTCGCAATCAGCACGGCGCCCGCCGCGTCCAGCCGCTTCACGACCGTCGCATCTTCGTCGATCATCTGGTGCTCAAACCCGCCCGCGCCCCACGTCGTGGGATAGCCTTTCACCGCCAGCAGGTCTTTTGCCCCCCACGGCATACCGTGCAGCGGCCCACGATATTTGCCCGCGGCAATCTCTGCGTCTGCCGCGCGCGACTGCGCCAGGGCCCGCTCCTCGGTCAGCGTGATGAGAAAGTGCAGCTCCGGATCGTAGCGCTTGAGCCGTGCGATGTACATCTCCGTCAGTGCCAGGGAGCTGACCTTCTGCGTGCGGATGTAAGCGGCCAGCTCGCCCACCGTGCAGAAGGCAAGATCTTCAAGATTGGCCGGAGCGCGGCCCACAATGGGAGCCTTCGCATAGACGACCGGCTTGCGGTTGCTGTCGACGCCGGCGCCTTTGGGCAGCGGATCAAAAACATACGCCGGGGCCACGCTGTTCGGCATGTCCAGCGCGCGGACGGCGCGGTAGCCGTGTCGCATCTGCGTCAGCATATCCAGCATCATGGGCACATCGCTGGGCGGAATCACCACTCCGGCAATATCGGCGGCCTGCTCGATCATCGCCGCGGTAATGGCGGGGAAATGCGCAGGAATGGCGAGATTGTTTGTGGCGGTCTTGGCCGCCTCCGTCGCCTGGGCATAAAGCACGCCGGGAAACAATGTTCCCGCCAGACCAAACTGCGAACATACAGCCAGAAAATCGCGGCGATTGAGCATGATGCCGCACTCTATCACAGCGATGGCCAAATGCCATCGCGAAGATTCACACTGTTCAGAGGACGGCGGCCTCAGGTTGGTGGCCCATTCAAGCCTGGTTTTGGCCGGTGGCCCATTCAAGCCTGATTTTGGCTTGAGTGGGGCCCATCAGAAAGACACGCTGAGTCCGAGTTGCTATTCAGCACAACCCGGTGCGGACTACGCCGCGCGCACGCCGCGCAGTTTCGCCAGAATGCGATCCGAGCCTTTGCCGCCAAACTCCAGCAGCCAGACCGGAAAAATGTAGAGCACCGCGCAGATTCCGGGAATCAGAACCAGATGCAGGATATCCGGGGCCAGCCAGTAGTGCGATATCACGAATGGAACGACCAGCAGTAGCGCACACCGGCTTCCGGTTGTTGCGTAGAGCCCCAGTGTTTTGCGTTTGCTGATGTGTAACAGCCGCTCTACGACAATGGGCTGCAGAATGCCGCGAAAGACGATGCTCGGGATCAGTGTGCCCAGCGCTACGCCCATCATGCCAAACGGCCGCACAAAAAGGATGCTGAGGATCAGGTTGCAGACGGCCTCTGAAATGTTAAGAATCGCGTAGGCCTTCTGATGCAGACTGGCATACAGTGCGTTGACGGACGTCGATTGTGAGGTTTCGAGAAACACAGCAATCGCCAGGATGACAACGACCGGATACGCATCCGTGAACTTTACGCCCATCCACCGTGTAATGAAATCCTTCGACCAGACGATCAGTCCGAAGCAGATAAAGGCGGAGGCGCATAGCGCCACCCGGGAGCCGGCCAGAAAGCTGCGCTCAAATCCCTCGTGGTCGTCCACGCTTTTCTGCATGCTCAGCACCGGCACAAACACGCCGACAATCGCGGCAACCGCGTCCAGGTAGTACATGACCAGCGTACTGCCGACGGTGTAGTGGGTCACGGCCATCAGACCGACGAAGAAAGAGACCGTGAGAATATCGGTCTGGAAGCGGATGCGGTCGGCGATCTGCCCTAAAAGCACCGGCCCGGCAAACCGATACAGCTTGCGAAAGGTCTGCTGACTCCAGCGGGGGAAGCGAAAAATCTTCAGGTAGGGGAAGTAATGATTCACGCTCCACATCACGATCGCGTTTGCGGGTACCCCGCCAAAGACGGCGAGCCATGCGAGGCTGATAACCCCGTGATGGTGTGTCAGAAGGTATACCGTGCCCGTGGTGCGAATGAGCGCGGTCAGGATAATCACCCAGGCGGTAATGTCGAAATGCTGAGCAGCGTTCAGGGTTCCGAACGGCACCCGCATTCCAAATGAGGTTGCGGAGCTGATACCGAGAACCATGACGATCTCCGCCAGTTCCCGGCCATGTGTGTAATGCAGGTTCACCAGCGAGTAGGCCAGCACCAGTGTCGCCAGAATCAGGACGATTCCAACTCCGCCAAAGATCAGCACTCCGACGCCGTAGATATTCCGGGCCTCCTCGTGATCCTGTCGGCCGATGGCGTACGACATATGCGTGAAGACCGCACCGGACAACCCAAGATCGAGAAAGCTGTAGTACCCGAGAAAGGCGATCGCCGTGGCCCAGATTCCGTACTGCTCCGAACCTAGCCGGTGGACCATGAACGGCATGAGAAAGAAGCCGATCGCGGCCAGGATGGCCATACGCAGGACGCGGCTGCTCGACCCGCGGACCAGCTTTTTTACGGAGTACATCTGCCGCGGCTTCGGCTGGGGAACAGTTGAGGTCACGGGCAAACAATATCCTTAAAGTGCGAAGATGCAATGCTCTCAGCCGGTTGATTGCACTTCACGGGCCAAACTTGCAGGTAGACTTTTTCGGTATTGCCGCGCGAGGTGAGGGCGAGTGTGCAATGATTTGCACAAAGTCCGGCGTGAACCGCTCCCTGCGCACCGCCGTCGGGACGGTCAGATTGGCAATTGGCGTGCAACAGTGCAAGGGTACCTTTAGCCGGGACGGGCCCTTCTCGATGCAGTTTTTTGTTCTTCTGGTGATCTTCGCGCTTATGGTGGCCGGCTTGATGCGGCCATTCGTTGGGCTTTTGGCGCTGCTAATTGTTATGGAGCTGCAACCCGGAGAACTGTACCCCTCCCTGGCTCCACTGCATCTGGAACGGATCGCTGCACTCCTGCTGCTGATTTCTTTTCTCATACACGGAGAAAAGTGGCGGTTTCCGGCACCCACCCGATGGTTCCTGGCCTTCTACGGGGCAATGGTTGTCTCGATTCCGCTTGCCTTCTGGCGCACCAACTCGATCGCTTCCTGCTTTTCCTTCCTGGAAACTGTGGTCTACGTTCTGTTTGCGACGGCGTTGCTCACCACGGAGGCCCGCATCCGAAGTTTCATTTTGACGGAGATACTTCTGGTGGCGTGGCTGGGCGGCAGCGCGCTGTACAACTATCACCGCGGCATCTGGCTTGTCCGGATGAATATCGAGCGTGCGGTCGGAATCACCAGTTCCGCCGGCGATCCGGACACACTGGCGGCCACACTGCTGCTCTCCATCCCACTGTGTCTGGCGTTGATGGCCCGCGGCAATCCGGGCTGGATGCGGTGGATCGGTGTCGGCACCATCTGCATGGCTCTCGTTACGATTCTGGACACGGGATCCCGCGGGGCAGCTCTGGGGGTCGTTTTTCTGGTGGCAATCCTGATTTTCCGGAAGCGAAAGAATCTCATCTTCCTGCCAATTGTGGTTGCATTAGGGCCCGTGATCTGGCTGGCGATCCCGGCCCAATACAAGGCCCGGTATGAGACGGTCGATCATCTGAAGGGAGACGCCTCCTATCAGGTCCGGATCCTGAGCTGGGAAGGGGGAATTGCCATGTTCGAGCATAATCCTCTGACCGGAGTGGGAGCAGGGAACTATACCTACGCCAATGGCAATGGGTACTGGCCTGGACCCAGGCATCGCTTCTATCTCAATGCGCATTCGCTGTATTTCAAGCTCCTCGGCGAGCTGGGATTAATTGGAATCATTGCTTTCGGCAGCTACACTCTCTGCGTCTTCCGGCTGAACATGAAACTGCGGCGACAGCTTTTAGAAATGCACGAATCGCAGTTCCTTACCGAACTGCCAGCGCTGCTGAACATCATCTTCCTTCAGCTTTTCTTCGCCGGATACGCATCGCACAATCTTTATCGGCTCACGTGGTTCGTAGTGGGAGCCATTTCCGGATCGATCAGCCTGCTGCCCGCTCTGCAGCATGCGCCTGAGAGCGCGGAAGTTCTTAACGATAAGGGAGATAGTGCGTCTCGCGCAGGAAGTGACTGGTCGCCGGCCCTGCTGCCGGAACTGCGCGCTCGCCTTGGCGCAAGTACGAACCCATCCTGAGGGAGTGGGTTCGTACCGGACGATTTTTCTTGGTTTCTGCCTGAGCCGCGGGTATTATTCCGCCTAGCCTTAAAAACCATATTTCGCTATACCGGCTGCAGAGCTAAGCCCTTGCGTTACCTATGGGGGCAGGCCTCGCCATCTTCCCCGGGACCTGCGCGGTAGCGGTTGCCCGCTGGGTTTTGATCCTTTTTGCCTTCTTATCGCCAGCGAGAGTGCGTATCCGCTGGCTGCATCTGCATCGAACTGGAGTGCAAATGTCGATCAAGTCCTTTCTCCCCCTTGCGGTTTTTGCAATCGCCACCATTCCCGCGCGTGGTGCGGCGTCACACATGATTCCCGCGGCTCCTCGGGCCATTTGCGCGGGCCTGACCACGCTGCCCAATGACCGCGCCTCCGGGACAAGTCAACGCGGTGGCGGAGCGCAAGTGGCGATGCTCGAAATGCCAGCCTCGCCGGCATCGGCGATCCCCAGCAGTTGCTACCCGCCGCTGAGTTTCGCCACCGCGGGAGTCCCCGCGGGCACGGCAGGCAGCAAATACTCTGCCTCGCTGGCGGCAAACGGCGGCCAACCCCCTTATTTCTGGAGCTTCGGACAATCCGCGCTACCGTCCGGATTTTCAATCTCCTCGAATGGAACAATTACCGGAACGCCGCAGCAAGCCGGCACCTATCCTTTCCACGTTGTCGTGTCCGATTCGCTGAAGAATAATGTCCTGGCCTCGCTGGTTTTGACGGTGAACCCGGCGGGTCCGACGACTCCACCGCCGCCCACAAATCCACCGCCCACAGATCCACCGCCCACAAATCCACCGCCGCCGAAGCC
>JAJXUS010000208.1 GCA_021782675.1 Acidobacteriota bacterium | reverse complement strand
GCGAAAGGGCTGCAGCCGGCGACGCTGGCCGACTCCCGCGGATTGCAGGTGGGTCAACTGGTGTATGCGATTGGCAACCCGTTCGGTCTGAGCGGCACGATGACGCGCGGAATGATCAGCTCCATCCGCTCGGTGCGCGGGCCGATGGGCAACCTGATCTCGGACGCCATCCAGACGGATGCGGCGATCAACCCGGGCAACTCGGGCGGCCCGCTGCTGAATTCGCACGGCGATGTGATCGGGATGACGACGATGATCGACACGGGCGGCGGCGCGGACCAGAACGCGGGCATTGGATTTGCGATTCCGATCGACACCGCGAAAGCAGCGCTGAATGATTTTTCAAAATACGGCAAGGTGCTGCGGCCGACGCTGGGGATTGTGGGGCTGCCAGTGGGACCGGACATTGCGAGCCAGTTGGGACTGCCGCCGACCTATGGCGTGCTGATCGAACGGGTTGCGCCGGGCGGGCCGGCAGCCCAGGCGGGCCTGCTGGGCGGGACGCAGCGGGCGTACCTCGGCAACACGCCGATCTTTATTGGCGGCGATTTAGTGGTGGCCATTGACGGCAACGCGGTCACGAACGACCGGGATCTCGCTGAGCTGATGGACGGCTTCCAGGCAGGGCAGACGGTGACGGTAACGATCTACCGCGGCCAGAAGAAGATGGACGTGAAGGTGGTGCTGGGCAACGAGGGCAATCCTGCAGTTCAGGTGTAGCGGCCGTTCTCGTTGCAATGGAAGGCACGCTACCCGCTGGCTGTCACACTGAGCGTAGCCAACAACCTCCTGTATCGCAGAAAAGAGCCACGACCCGGATTCTTCGCTTCGGTCAGGAATGACAGTCATGCTGCTCCGGCGCTGTAAATCAGCGGAAAAAACGCGCTATCGGACAGCCGGGGGGTTGCGTGCCGGACCACCGCAGCAGCCAGCGCGCATCCGGCCTGGCAGCATCTGGGGCGGCAGCGGTCTGTGGCCCATCGCATCGCGCCACAAAATAACATTCAGCGTCTGCGTGTCCGCCATGTCGGCGTGCGTAAAGTCGAGCTTTGCGGACGCCTTCGCTCCCGGACTCTTCGGCGTGTTGGCCTCGTAGATGCGGCCGTTGGTCACGTTGGAAAAGTCGGCGGTGAAGGCCGGCTGCGTGCCGTCACCGGAAAACTCCGGCGCCATCATCGGCGCAAAGGCGTCATTATTGTTCATGGGCGGCAGCCCCAGCAGCATCTCCATGGTGCGGACGGTGCTGACCGTGGTGTAGAAGTTGTGGTCCACAAAATACTGGCCAGCCGCGCGGCGCGGGGCGTACTTGCTCACGACCAGCATGAGGCTGCGATGTGCGTCCACGTGGTCCGCGCCATCCTGCGCGTCATCCTCCAGGATGAAGACAGCCGTGTCGTCCCAGTAAGGACTATGCGAAAGCGCATCGACGGTGCGGCCGACGGCCAGATCGTTGTCGGCGATCGATGCCTCCGGCCGCGGCATTCCCACGCGCGTTCCGGCCGTGTGGTCGTTGGGCAGCCGCAGCAGGATGAACTGCGGCATGGTGTCGTGACCGTTCTGCCGTTCGCGTACCCACTGGCGAAAGTGGACGAGAAATTCTGACTCGCGGAACTGGTCGGGCACGCTCAGGTTGAAGTCCGCGTAGGCGGGATCGAAGTGACCGACCAGCTCCGGCTTGGTGGCTGTATTGCCTGCCAGCAGCGGAATGCGCCACGGATAGTGGCTCACGCCGCCGCCATAGTTCGCGGGAATCGTGTCACCTGGCGCAATGTACGCTGGATGGCACGTTACAGGCGCAGGCTCGGGCGTGCCCTGCAGCGGCGACGTGGGCTTGGGCGCGGCGGGAGCGTCCTTGCAGAAGGTGCTCGAAACAAACTCGCCAAAGTGATAGTACGTCCGATGGTGGCGCGCCAGGTTCGTCCACAGATAGCCGCTGCCAGGGTCGTCCACGTCGGGAATCTTCTCAAGCAGCGGATTGCCGTTGGCGACGATGCCTTCATAGTCATACGTGCGCTGGTCGGCGCGGTAGGACTGCTGCCAGGTCTTCTCGGTGTAGTCGCTGCTGATGGCGGCGGTGGACCAGACGTGGCCGTCACCGGAGACTTCCCCTGAGACATAGAAGTTGTCGAGGATGCCAAACTGCTCCGCCAGCTTGTGCTGGTTGGGCGTAATTGCCGCGCCGTACATCGTCAGGCTGGGGTCGTTGTCGCCCGCCGGCAAATCCCCAAACACCTGGTCGTAGGAACGGTTCTCTTTGATGATGTAGATCACATGCCGGATGGGATTGCGACCACTTGCGAAGGCAATCTGCTGTTGGGCGGCGTGCATCCGGTTGCTGCGCATCACCTCGCCGGTCATCGCATGCAGATGACGATCGATCGCCGAGACCGGCACCGCAGCCAGTGAGCCATAGAGCAGGGATGCAATGTAGGTGCGGCTGCGGGTCGGTGCACCCCCGGCCATCGACGCATGCTGCGGAAAGTTGTTCGGCCCCGTACCCGTTCCTTTCGCGGTGGCAATGTATAGCATGTCCGACGTGGCAACGACCGCCGTGGGATACCACTCCGTCGGAACAAAACCGATAACGTGCTCGGCGTGCATGCCCAGAGCCCCTGGCCGCTGCGCGTCGAAGATGGCCACGGCGTCCTGGCTGGCGTTCGCTACGTACAGCCGATGACCGTCCGGCGACAGCGACAGCGCGATGGGCACCGCGCCGAACACCTGCTGGCCGGGCAGTCGCGTATCGAAGTATCCGTGCACCCGCATCTCCGGCACGCTGCCTGCTGAAGGACGTTGCAGCGCCACGGCCGCGACAGCGTCCCGATTCGCCAGCGCGACATACAGCACAGAGTCATTGTGATTCAGCAACAGCGCCGCCGGATGGGAGCTGGGATCGGACGGCGTACGCGGCGGCAGGAGGGGCAGCACCGCGACGACGCGGCCGTTGCGCAGATCGAGTTCCGCTACGCCGGAGCCGTTCCAGAGCCCGATAAAGCCCGTGCGGCCATCGCGGGTTGCCGTCGCCGCGATGGGATAGGCAGCGGGCACCGTGGCGCTGTCCGAGAGATCAAAGCGATGCAGTACGGCGCCGTCCGAGGCGCGCAGCAGCAACGCATCGTCGGAAAGATTGTCGGCCACCAGCAAGTCATCCGCGCCATCGCTGCCGCGCACCAGCGCCAGGCCAGAGGGGAACGGATTGGCCATGCCATCTGGAAGATGAACGTGCGCCATCGAGTTCTGCCGCTTGCCCGCAGCCAGCGGCTGCAACCCGATCGCAAAAAATTTCTCGGGCGTCACTTGGCTATCGTCCACGCGGTAGACAGCAATGCCGTTGCCGACGGCCTTGGGCGCGCCAGGCGGTGGCGTGGGATCGGTGAGCGAAGCCATGCTGGCGTAGAGGTGGCGGCCATCGCTGCTGAACGCCAGGCCTGCGTAGAGCGTCTGCGGCGCGCGCAGTGGAGTGCGTGCGTCGGGAAAATCCAGCAGCTTGTGCGTCTGCGTATCGTAGACAGCGATTGACTGATCGTAGTGAGACGGCCAGGTTCCGTAGCCGGCGTTGAGCATCGCCAGATAGCGGCCATCGGGCGACAGGGCCACCTGCATAGGCAGGCTGTTGGTGCGCAGCGGATCGCCGGGAACCGGCTCCAGCAGGCGCTTGCTGCTGGGGAGTGGAATTGCGGGCTGCGCGGCGGGCTGCGCGCCTGCCGTGCTAACCAGCCAACATGCAGCGAGTGTGAATGCCGCCGCCATTACGGCTGCCTGCCTTCTGCTCATAACCATTTCCCCTCTGTGGGCTGCGTCTTCGGCCGCGGGTTAAAGTCCTTGGGGATTGCGTTGCGAATACCCAGCCGGCGATCGACGGGCACAATGCCGAGCTGCTTGCAGCCATAGCCCGTCTGCTGCGGCAGCTTGTCGATAAGCGCGTCAGGGATTTCGGCATAGTCCGGCGGGAGCGGCGCTTTTCTGCCGGCGAGCCGGGCGGGATCAAAGCCCTCCACCAGATCGGAGACGCCCGGCGTCAGTGCGTCCTGCGGACCGAGGTTGTCCTGGTGAAAGCGCTGCTTGCCTAGCGCGCGCGCGCCGGCTTCATCGGGGAGTTTGGCCAGCGGCGTCAGCCCGAAGACGAGATCGGCAAACTTCACCACCGAGGCCTGATTGCCTGCGGAGGACACGATGGCGTGCGTCTTCGCGTAGGGCGAGATCAGCAGCAACGGCACGCGCGGGCCGTCGCTCAGCACAGAGCCGTCGGGTCCGTAAACGTCGATCGGCGGGCGCACGTGGTCGTAGTCGCCTTCGGAGTCGTCCCAGGTGATGATGATGGCGCTCTGGTTCCAGTAGGGGCTGCGCGCAATAGCGTTGATGGTGCGCGCCACCAATGCCTCGCTGATCTGCGCGTCCGAGTAGCCAGGGTGGTCGTCATCTCCGCGGAAATTCTGTTGTCCCCGGCTGTCGGCGTCTGCCGCGGAGAGATGCATCTGGTTGCGGTATCCGCCCTTCACGAAGAAGATGCCGCGCGGCGGCAGCGAATGGGTCGCAATCGCGGTGTAGAAGTCGCCCAGCCCATGCAGCTCCTGCCGCAGTTCCTTGTTGTTGGCGACGTAGCCAAAATACTGCGGCCCGTTGTGGTGCGTTACGTAGGAGGCATGCAGACCGCCGGCGTCGGTCGGGTCCGCGCCCGTGGCAGCCTGCGGCTTATCGCTGTATCCCTCCTGATACCAGCCGAAGGGCACGCGCGCCTGCTGCTGCTGCGTCAGGAACTGGATGTCTTTGCGAATGTCGCTGAGATCGCCCGCACTGTCACTGTCTTTATCAGTGACGCGTTTGGCGTCGCCGCCCAGCGTGGAGACTGGCAGCGTTGCCCAGGTCTGGTTGTAGGCTGTGCCATACTCGCGGCCAAAGTGAAAGTCGTGCGGATTGACGGGCATCTTCTGC
>JAJXUS010000207.1 GCA_021782675.1 Acidobacteriota bacterium | reverse complement strand
GACAAGGCGACCGGCAAGGACACGCGCATCCAGATCACATCGAGCTCCGGCCTCAGCAAGGAAGAGGTCGAGAAGATGGCCAAGGAGGCCGAGGCGCATGCCAGCGAGGACAAGGAGAAGCGCGAAGAGATCGAGGCGCGCAACCAGCTCGACGGCATGGTCTACAACATCGACAAGATGTTGAAGGAGGCCGGCGACAAGGTCAGCGACAAGGGCGATGTGGAGACGGCGCTGGCCGAGGCCAAGAAGGTGCTGGAGAATGCGGACGCCAGCGCCAAGGAACTGCGCGACGCCAATGAGAAGCTGACCCAGGCGAGCCACAAGCTGGCCGAGGCGATGTACAAGGCGACGGCGGCGCAGGGTGGTCCTGAAGCTGGCGGGCCTGCGGCCGGCGGAGCCTCGGACGGGAGCGCGGGCGAAGCAAAGAAGGAAGGCGAAGTCATCGACGCCGAGTACGTGGATGTGGACGAGAAGAAGAGCTAGCCGCTCGGGCAATCCCGCGCTGCGCGCGGAGGAGCGATTCGGCAAGTTAGCGAGTCAGCGGGTGCCCCATCCAAAATGCGCCGTTTGCATTTTGGGTGGGAGACCACGAATTTAACCCTTGGGGGTGGGCGGCAGTGTCGTTCACCCCCGGCTTATTTTGACTCTCGCTCTCCTCCGCGTTGTCGTTCTGAGCGCAGCGAAGAATCTGCGGTTGCTTTTCCCGGCGGCGGCGGGAGGCAGGTTAGCCGTTGCCACCTGATACGTGTTGCGCTACACTTAACGCGTGATCAAGAGCTTCCGACACGCGGGCGTGGAGCGGTTCTTCAAAACGGGGAGCAAGGCGGGCATTCAGCCGTCTCACGCTGAGAAATTGGCCGTTCAGCTCTTCGCTCTGGATCATGCGAAAGATGCCTCGGACTTGAGCCGCGCCGGGTGGAACCTCCATCCGTTGAAGGGCAATCTAGCCGGCCATTGGTCGATCAAGGTCAACGCGAATTGGCGGCTCACCTTTCGCTTTGAAGAGCAAGGCGTGATTCTGGTGGACTATCAGGATTACCACGGGAGTTGAAGAATGGCGATGAGTCAAATGCACAACCCTCCACATCCCGGAAGAGTTCTGCGCGAGTATCTGCGCGATATCAATGTCTCAACAGCAGCCCGTCATTTACACGTCTCGCGGGTTACGCTTTCGCGCATTTTGAATGGCGCGGCTGGAATTAGCGCCGACATGTCACTGCGACTGTCGGATGCGCTAGGGACACACCCGGCGTTCTGGTACGACATGCAGGGCTCTTACGACATGTGGCAGGCCCGCAAGAAGCGGCGGCAGCGGATTAACAAGCTCGATGCGGCGGCCTGAGGTCGGCCTTTGCAAGTATCGGCCCGGAGCCGTGGCAAGGCTCGTGCATCCAAAGAGAAGCATCATCAGATGTGGAGTTCAGATTAGAAAGCACACATGGCCACCACTACCAACAAGGACTATTACGCCACGCTTGGCGTGAAGAAGACGGCCACGGCGGAGGAGATTCGCAAGGCCTTCCGCAAACTTGCGCGCAAATATCACCCGGACGTCAATCCGAACGACAAGAAGGCGGAGGAGAAGTTCAAGGAGATCTCCGAGGCAAACGACATTCTCAGCGACGAGAAGAAGCGGAAGGTGTACGACCAGCTTGGTTTCTACTCCGACCAGATCGACCCGGCCCAGGCTGAAGCCTACGCGCGTCAGCAGAGCGCCGGGGGCGGTCGCGGGCCGCGCGTCGACTTTGGAGGCTTCGATTTCTCCGGCTTTGGCGGCGGAGTTCCCGGCCAGCAGGAAGGCGCGGGCGGTGGCTGGGGCAGCTTCAAGGACATCTTCTCGGGAATCTTTACCGGCGCGCAGCACGAGCGCCAGCCGCGCGGGCCGCAGCCCGGTTCCGATCTCGAATACCAGGCCACGGTGGACTTCTGGACGGCGATCCGGGGCGGACAGGCGCGCATCCAGATCAACCGCCAGGAGACCTGCCCGACCTGCCACGGCCAGGCGCATACCGGCGGGCCGATGCCTTGCCCGGAGTGCAACGGCACCGGCCAGGTGACGCAGATGGGCGGGCGGATGAAGTTCAACATTCCCTGCCCGCGCTGCAATGGCACCGGGCGCACGGCAAACGCCTGCGCCACCTGCCACGGCGAAGGCACGGTGACGCGTTCGGAGACGGTGGAGTTCCGGATCAAAGCCGGCACGCGCGATGGGCAGCGCATCCGGCTGCAGGGGAAGGGCAACGCCGGGGCCAACGGCGGAGCGGCGGGAGACCTGTTCCTGATTGTGCGCACCGGCGCTCACCCCGTCTTCAATCGCCAGGGCGACGACATTCACCTGAGCGTTCCGGTGACGGTGGCGGAAGCGGCGCTGGGGGCGAAGGTGGAAGTGCCCACCATAGACGGCCGGGCCCAATTGAAGATTCCGCCGGGCACGCAGAGCGGGCAAAAGCTGCGCTTGCGCGAACGCGGCGTAGAGAGCGCGCAGCATGCGGGCACGCGCGGCGACCAGATAGTGACCGTCAACGTGATGGTGCCGCACCTGCAGGACGAGCGCAGCCGCGAGATTATGCGCGAGCTGGCCACGCTGAATCCGGACGATCCGCGCAAGGCGCTGTTTGAAAAGCTGTAAGGGCAGGGAACAAGGGACCGAGGGAACAAGGAAGACTTCCTGACCATGACCACGAAACGCAAATCCAAAGGCGCTTACATGATCTCGGCGGTGGCCGAGATGTACGAGATCCATCCTCAGACGCTGCGGCTCTACGAGCGCGAGGGGCTGCTCAAGCCGTCGCGCACCGACGGCAACACGCGGCTCTATACCGATGAAGATCTGGAACGTCTGGAGTTCATCCTCAACCTGGCGCGCGACCTGGGCGTCAACATCGCCGGCATCGCCATCATCCTGCAGATGCGCGAGCGCATGGAAGAGATGAACCGGCAGATGCAGAGTTTTGTCGAGTACGTGCGCTCGGAGATGCTGTCGCGCTTTCAGCATGTAGCCCCGCCGCAGTCGGGCGCCATCGTGCCTCTGCGCCGGCCTCCGGTGACCAGAAAATAGTTTGCGGAGATTTCCATTCCCCATACCATCGTTGCCATCCTGGTCGTCGCGTTTGTGGCCACGCTGATCCGCTCGTCGCTTGGCTTTGGCGAGGCGTTGATCGCCGTTCCGCTGCTTTCCCTTTTCATTCCTTTGCGGGTGGCTACGCCGCTGGCGGTGCTGATGTCGATCACGGTGGCGGCGCTGGTGGTAGCACAGGACTGGCGGCACATTCACCTGCGCAGCGCTGCCGGGCTGGTGGCGGCGACGGTGGCCGGCATTCCGCTGGGGCTGCTGGTGCTGACCCATGTGCACCAGGAGATTGCCAAGTGCGGGCTGGGCGTCCTGATTGTGCTCTTTGCGGCGTTTTCGCTGGCGGCGCCGAACCGGCTGCGCATCGAGCAGGAACACCGGACGGTGCTGCTGCTATTCGGCTTTGTCGCCGGCATTCTGGGCGGGGCGTATGGAATGAACGGGCCGCCGCTGGCCATCTACGGATCGCTGCGCCGCTGGTCGCCGCAGCACTTCCGGGCCACGCTGCAGGCCTATTTTCTGCCCGCCAGCATATTGGGCATGGGCGGATACTGGGCGGCGGGGTTGTGGAAGCCGGTAGTGACGCATGATTATCTGCTCTGCCTGCCGGCGATGCTGCCCGCGGTGCTGCTTGGCCGGGGCATCAATCGCCGGCTTCCCGCGGCAGCCTTTTCCCGGTACGTCTATGTGGGGCTGTTGGCGATCGGGATCTCGCTGCTCGCCGAGGCCGTCGTCCGGCTGCATTGAGCAGTTGCGCCCGGGGTGGCCGCAGGTATCCTGAATCTGCATGCTCTACATCCTGCTCGCTGTGGCCGTCTTCGGCCTTTTCACGTCGACCGTGTTTGCCGGCATGGTGCTCTATGCGGTGCCGCGTTATCTGCGCGAGCGCCTGCAGGCGGAGTTCGCCATGACGCTGCGCCGAGGCTCGCTGCCTCCGCTGAGCCTGTTGAAGCCGTTGCATGGGGCGGAGCCGGGCCTTGAAGCGCATCTGGCCACGTTTTTTCAGCAGGACTACCCGGAATACGAGGTACTGTTTTGCGCGCGCGAGGAGAGTGATCCCGGCATGGCCATTGCGCGGCGGGTGGCGGCGCGGTTTCCGCAGATTCCAGCGCGCTTCTACTCGACCGGGGGACAGCCGGACTACATCAACGACAAAGTGATCTCGCTGGAACTGATGGAACGCTATGCGGCGCACGACATCCTGGTGATCAGCGACAGCGACGTGCGCGTGGCTCCCGATTACCTGCGCGCGGTGGCGCTGCCATTTGGCGACCAGATGGTGGGGGCCGTGACCTGTCCGTATCGTGGCGTGGCGCCGCAAGGCGGATTATGGGCGCGGCTGGAGGCGGTAGGCATGTCGGTGGAGATGACGGCCGGAGTGCTGGCGGCAAGGCTCACCGAGGGCATGCGCTTTACGCTGGGGCCGACGATGGCATTTCGCCGCGAGACGCTGCACAAGATGGGCGGTTTCGCCATCACCGCCGACTACTGCGCCGATGATTTTGTGCTCGGCAACGAGACCTGGAAGCAGGGGCAGACGGTGGTGCTCAGCCATCACGCGATCGATCATGTCGTGCTCAACGCGACATTTGCGTCTTCCATGAAGCACCAGGCGCGCTGGATGCAGTCGACGCGGTTTTCGCGGCCCAAGGGTCACTTTGGCACCGCCCTTACCTTCGGCATGCCCTTTGGGGTTCTGGCGCTGGCCGCCTGCCTGGCGCTGGGGCACCCGGTTTGGGGCGCGGCTCTGCTGGTCTATGCGCTGGTGGTGCGAGTACTGTTGGCGGTTGCGGTCGGCCGGCTGGTGGTGCAGGATCCGAGCTGGTTCGATCTGCTGCTCCTCTATCCAATTCGCGATCTGATGGGAATCGGCTTCTG
>JAJXUS010000206.1 GCA_021782675.1 Acidobacteriota bacterium | reverse complement strand
CATTGGAGCAGGCATCTTCGTGCTCACCGGCCAGGCCGCCGCCATTCATGCCGGCCCAGCCGTCGCGCTCAGCTTCGTTCTCGCCGGCATCACCTGCACCTTCGCCGGCCTCTGCTATGCAGAGTTCGCCTCGATCATTCCCATTGCCGGCTCGGCCTACACCTACGGCTACGCCACGCTTGGCGAATTCGTCGCCTGGATGATCGGCTGGGATCTCGTGCTGGAGTACGGCTTCGGAGCAGCCACCGTCGCCTCCGGCTGGAGCGGTTACCTGGTCAGCCTGCTGCAGGATTTTCACATCCATATTGCGCCGCAGTTCACCACCACCACGGGCGAGTTGCTCTACCAATATCAGGGCCGATGGATGCCCGCCATGGCTATCCCCCCGGGCGCCAACCTGGCCGCGCTGCCTCATGTCACCGGCATTTTCAATCTGGTCGCGTTTGTCGCCATCCTGCTGGTCAGCGTCGTTCTGGCGATCGGGATCGAAGAATCCGCCAACTTCAACTCGGCCATGGTGCTCGTCAAGCTCTCCGTTGTCGGCATCTTCCTCGTCATCGGCACCGCTTATCTGATTCACCATCCGCACATCGCCAAAATGAACTGGCACCCCTATATTCCCCCGGCGGAAGGCCCAGGCAAGTACGGCTGGGGCGGCATCACCGCCGGCGCGGCCTCCATCTTCTTCGCATACATTGGCTTTGACGCCGTCTCCACCGCGGCGCAGGAGGCCAAAAATCCGCAGCGCGACATGCCCATCGGCATCCTCGGTACGCTGGTCATCTGCACCCTGCTCTACATCGCCGTCTCCACCGTGCTCACCGGCATGGTCAGCTACCGGGAACTGAACGTCGCCGACCCCATCGCCGTCGGTATCGACGTAACCGGGATCGCCTGGGGCAGCATTCTGGTCAAGATCGGCGCCGTCTTTGGCCTGGCCACCGTCATGCTCGTTATGCTTTTGGCGCAGAGCCGCATCTTCTATTCCATGTCGCGCGACGGCCTGCTCTGGAAATGGGCCGGCAAGATTCACCCGCGCTTCCGTACGCCCTACATCTCCACCCTGGTTGTCGGCTTCATCGTGGCATTTCTCCCGGCAGTGCTTCCCATTGACCGACTGGCGGAGCTCGTCAACATGGGCACCCTGCTCGCCTTTGCGATCGTCTCGGCAGGCGTTTGGATTCTGCGACGCCGTATGCCCGATCTGCATCGCCCCTTCAAAACGCCGTGGGTGCCGCTGGTGCCGTTCCTCGGCATCGTCACGGCGCTTTATCTTATCTGGGCGCTGCCCGCGCTCACCAAAGAAGTCGTCGTCGGCTGGCTGGTCATCGGACTCGCCATCTACTTCACCTATGGTGTGCGCCACAGCAAGGTACAGCGCGCCCTGGGAACAAATCGCAAATAGCCGCAGGCGCCGATGACACCTCCCGTCGAGGCCACATCCTCAACGGTCCGCGACCGTCTGACGTTTCAACAGGCCATGCGCACTGCCATCGCTGCGGGGCTGGCCGCATGGCTGACGCATGCCCTGCACATGCCGGGCGGCTACTGGGCCGCCATCAGCGCCATTATCGTCATGCAGTCGGAGGTCGGCGCTACCCTGACCGCCAGTAAAGACCGCCTGGTCGGCACCGCACTCGGAGCCATCGCAGGCTGGATCACCGCACTTTACGGACACCCCAGCCTATGGATCTTCGCCTTCGCCGTTCTCGTCGTGATGGTTCTCTGCACAGCGCTCAAATTTCAGAACGCCGGGCGCCTCGGCGGCGTCACCGTCGCAGTCATCGTTCTCATCCCGCACACCGGCCCGGTGTGGAAGATCGCGGTCGAGCGGTTCCTCGAGGTCTCCTTCGGCATCGCCATCTCCCTGGCGGTCGCGACAGTCTGGAACCTTGTGCAGCGCCGGCTCACCCCGCGCTCTTCCCGCACCTGACCTTTACTCCGCCGCTTCGCGGTGTGCTGCCGGACTTTCCATCGTCCGCGGCAGTTTCCCGCACGCCAGCGGCGGATTTGTCATCTGCTTTGCGAAAAGCTGCTCACTGAAAGTACCCGGCCGTAGCGTTCCCCAATAGGACGCGGACCACAGGATGGGCCGGTGCAGCGTGAACATCTGATTGTTCAGGATGCGAATACCGCACAGCAGATTGTTGCGCGGCTCCAGAATCGTGCGATGAGGATCGTTCATCGGCAGCCGCGCATCGGCCTTCGCATCAAAGCCGCAACCGTAGCGCTTGGCATCCGCGTAGGTCAACTGCAGCAGCCCCTCGGTGCGCACCAGCGACGGCGGAATCTTCTCCGTCCGCGCCAGATCCGGCTCATCCCGTTTCACGTCGGCTTTAGGATTCAGCCCGGCCTCAGCCCCGGCCAGCGCCTGAAAGAAATACGCCCAGAACGCGCGCTTATCGATCGGCTTCATCGCGTAGAAGTGCGGGCACATCTGCACCACATCGCGCGGCACGCGCCGCGATAGCATGGCCGGCGTCACACTCTTCTCAACGATTTTGGTCCATTGGCTGTTCCACGTGGGCTCGCCCAGCTCGGCTTTTTTCAGGTCAATCGGCGTAGGCGGTACATGTTTTGTCTTCGGCTTGGGAGGCGGCGGCGCCGGCTTGGGCGGTTTGGAGCAGCCAGCCGAAGCCATGGCGAGCAGAAAAAGCAATCCGTTCCTTACGGCGTTCGTTGCGCGCATTGGCTGGCATCCTCGCCTGCGTCGGATGCCAGCAGCCCCCAGCGCGTTGCCACACCCAGTGCCGTGGTCAACTTCAGAGAGTCAAATGCGCGTTTTGGAGCCTGAAGCGCATCGAGGCCGCAGCCTACGCTGCAGCCTCGACACGTTTCTCCTTTGCTGGATTTCCTCGGGTATCATCCCCGAAGGGAATCTGCTTTCGCCTTGGCTTTTGCCTTTCCTGGTTGTCCTTCCCGAAGGGAATCTGCTTTCGCCTTGGCTTTTGCCTTTTCTGGTTGTCATTCCCGAAGGGAATCTGCTTTCGCCTTGGCTTTTGCCTTTCCTGGTTGTCATTCCCGAAGGGAATCTGCTTTCGCCTTTGCTTTTGCCTCTCCTGGTTGTCCTTCCCGAAGGGAATCTGCTTTCGCCTATTCCCTCCGGAAACTTTCCTTGACTAGCTGCAACCACTGGTCGAGCCGCATTCTACGCATTTGTAACAGCTTCCGTTACGAATCATGATCGCCCCGCACGTGTGGCAGCTCGGTGCATCCCCCAGGTCCACAAAGTCCCGCATCGCCTCGGCGGTATGCATCAGACCGCGGTCCCGCAGGCGCAGCGGTGTTTCTTCCATTCGTCCGGCTGCCAGATCCGGCAGAATGCCGCCCTGAGGTGCGCTGGTGGCGCCCATGCCCCGGGTTGACTGGTGCTGCTCCGGCGTAAAGGCGGTCATCCCCGTCTCCTGCGCCATTGGTTTGGCCGTCAATCCTGCGAACAACGACAGTTGCGTTCCCGAAAGAAACCGCAACTGCAGCCAGCGGAAGATGTAGTCCATGATCGACTTGGCAAAGCCGATCTCCTCGTTGCCCGTCCAGCCCGAAGGCTCAAACCGCAGATGAGCAAACTTCTCGCACAGCACCTTCAGTGGTACGCCATGCTGCAGCGAGAGTGAGATCGCCGTCGCAAACGCATCCATCAGGCCGCTGACCGTCGAGCCCTCCTTCGCCATCTTGATGAAGATTTCGCCCGGCTGGCCGTTGGGATACAGCCCGACCGTGATGTAACCCTCGTGGCCTGCGATCGCGAACTTGTGCGTCAGTGATGCCCGCTCCTCCGGTAGCCGGTGCCGTACAGCGCGCGGCGGAGCCTTCGGGTCCTGCTGCGTCAGAATGACGGAGCTGGCCGTGACCGCGAGAGACCGCGCCAGCGACTCCAGAGCCGCCGCCGGCACCTGCACTGTCTCCGACGACCCGGCGGCCAGCGGCGCGGCCAGCGCACTCAGTACAGCGCCGTCCAGCGGCTGCTGCACCGCTGCCTCCAGCAGTTGCTGCGCTACCGCATCCAGCGCGGCGTTGGTGCTGGCGGCCGGCGTCTCCGCGGACACGTTCAGCGGTTGCGTGCCTTTCGAGCCATCGCGATAGACAGCGACCGCCTTCAGGCCCTGCCGCCACGACTCCATGTACGCCTCAGCAATGTCATCTACCGTCGCGTTATTCGGCAGGTTGACGGTCTTTGAGATGGCGCCCGACAAAAATGGCTGCGTCGCCGCCATCATCCGCACGTGGCCCATGTAGTGAATGCTGCGCGTGCCCTTCGCCGCCTTAAAGCTGCAGTCGAACACCGGCAGATGCTCCGGCTTGATGCCCGGCGCGCCTTCAATCGTGCCGGTCGCGTCAATGTAGCTGATGATCGCGTTGACCGCCTCTTCCTTATAGCCCAGCTTGAAGAGCGCCTCCGGAACCGTGTTGTTCACGATTTTGATCATGCCGCCGCCGACCAGCTTCTTGTACTTCACCAGCGCCAGGTCCGGCTCGATGCCCGTGGTGTCGCAGTCCATCATGAAACCGATGGTTCCGGTTGGCGCCAGCACCGTCGTCTGCGAGTTGCGATACCCGAACTTCTCTCCGTGCGCCAGCGCCTTGTCCCAGCAGTCGCGGCTGGCTTCGATCAGGTTGTCCATCTCCGGCACAGCAAATGGCTCGGCGCTGGTGCGCGAGCGGCCGATCTTGTTCACCTCCGCGCGGTGCATGCGGATGACATCCAGAAACGGCTCGCGGTTGGCGTAGAAACCTGGACACGCGCCGCCACTGCGCTCTGTGGATTGCGTCAGCGGCGTGGCGGGCGCCAGCGGTGCGCAGTTCTCGGCCAGCCGCGACGACTGCAGGTAGGCCTCGCCGCACATGATCGCCGTCAGGCAGGCCGCAAAGTCGCGCCCCGCGTCGGAGTCATACGGCAGGCCGCAGGCCATCAGCAGCGCGCCCAGGTTGGCGTAGCCCAGGCCCAGCGGGCGATAGTCATGCGAGTTG
>JAJXUS010000205.1 GCA_021782675.1 Acidobacteriota bacterium | reverse complement strand
GGGTCCGCTGGGCAGCTCTTCCTGTTCGCCCAGCCGCGCCATATCCTCGACCGGAACCTCGATGCGCAGGTCGAGTTGCTTGGGCTGGCTGGCATTGACAATCGTGACGGGCCGGAACTTTGGCGCAGCCTGCGCGGGCAGCAATGACTCCGGCGCGTCGGTGAGCCACTCGGGTTCAAGCGAAACGGCCGCTTCGGCATTCTCTGCCTGCAGACTTTTTGTAGCGCTGTCGGCACGCTGCTCGGGCACATTCGCGCCGGCGAGAAACTGCGCGACCTCTTCCAGCGGCCTCTGCGTGGCGGAGAGCCCGATGCGCTGCAGCGGACGACCGGTGAGCGTCTGCAGCCGCTCCAGCGACAGAGCCAGGTGGGCACCGCGCTTGGTGGGTACCAGCGCGTGAATCTCATCGATGATGACCGTCTCCACCGTGCGCAGCGAGGCGGCGGCACTGCTGGTAAGCAGCAGGTAGAGCGACTCCGGCGTGGTGATAAGAATCTCCGCCGGGTCACGGCGGAAGCGCGCGCGTTCGCGCTGCGATGTGTCGCCGGTGCGCACGCTGATGGCCGGTTCGTAAACCACCACGCCCGCGCGCTCGGCCATCTGCCGGATGCCTGCGAGTGGCGAGCGGAGGTTGCGCTCAATATCGACAGCCAGCGCTTTGAGTGGACTGATGTATATGACGCGGCATCCGCGCTCCGCCGTGGACGGCGGATGCAGCATGAGCCGGTCGATGCACCATAGGAACGCCGAGAGGGTTTTGCCGCTGCCCGTGGGCGCCAGGATCAGCGTGGATTCTCCGCGGGCAATGGCGGGCCAGCCGAGCCGCTGGGGCAGCGTCGGCGCTTCGAAGACGGCCCGCAGCCACGCCGCCGTAATCGGATGAAAGAGCGCCAGCACCGAATCAGCGCTGGCTATGTCCTGGGTCTTCGAAGCGGTTTGAGCAGCCATCGTACCGGCAATCCTGGGCGCGGGACGGCTGGACGTCTTTTTCGATCGAGACCCTGGCACTGCTCATTCTCCCGCTCCGTTCAGGATAAACGGCCTGCGCGGCTCACGGTTTCGATGCTGTCAACGGTGGATAAGGCAGCTTCGCCCTGCGGCCGCGGCGGTGCGGCCAGCAGCCATGCAAAGATTCCCAGCGCGCCATAGTAAAGATGCGAAACGGTGAATGTCCAGTGCGTCAGCAGCAGGAGCTTCGGCAGCGGGGCCCACGTGCCGGACATCAGGAGATACAGGCCCAGCAGCGAAAAAAAGGACCGCCAGCGAAGCAGCGCCTGCGGCATCAGTAGCAGGAAAGCGAGGAAGAAGACGCCATAGTGATGGTCCCACGCAATCGGTGAAGCCATTACACTCGCCATCGCAAAGATCAGGAAGTCAGTCGCGCTGGCTTCGATCCGGCGAAGCGGCGGAACCAGCAGCGCCAGCGCCAACAGGACGGCAGAAGAGATCCACGTGGCCAGCCAGATGGTGCGATTGAACGGCGGATAGCCATGATTCGCATTGGCAGCGGAGCCAACGTGCAGGAGCCGATGCAGCAGACCATTCAATGACTGGTTCGTGTACAGCGAATCACCGCGAAGGCTCAGATAGTGGAGTACGGCTCCGTACTCGAGCGTATTGTGCAGACCAAAAACAGCGATCGACACCCCTACCCCGACCGCGAGCATGGCGGAGAGAGAGACCGCGAAGCTCCACTGCCGCCGCAGCAATCCCCAGACGAAAAACAGCGCCATCTGCGGCTTGAGCCAGCAGCAGAGCCCCAGCAGAATGCCGGGGGCGACGCGGCGACGGTTCCACCACAGGAGAACGCTGGCCATCACTAGAAAATTGATGATGGTCTGGACCTGGCCGAGAGACAGCGCATTGATGAGTGGCAGGTAAGTCACCATCAGCGACGCCAGAATCAGGCGCACCGGCCAGCGCTCGCTGCGGCTCAATTCCCTGCCCGCAACGCAAGCCGCCCGAAAGAAATATTCGGACTCGACCAGCCATGTCCCCAAAAAGCAGACGTAGAGTGTAATTTTCAGCCACGTGAATGGGGTTACGCCAGAGCGGCCAGCCGACTGCCACAAGCGATACAGCAAAAGGGAAACGGGAGGGTAGATGAAACGAATATGGTGCGCAAAGAAGACGCGCTCATAGAGATTGCCAGGGCTGCGCCGCAGGGCAGCGTCAGCCTGCGCCATGTAGGCCCAGGAGTCGGTGAGCACTCGTCCAACAGCAGATTTCTCCGTCGTATGCAGGACGCTCCAGCTTCGGAATCGCGGGACAATGGCCATCATCAATACTTCAAACAGAATGGCGCATCCTAAAAACAGCGCCATGCGGCGCACCAGGTTGCCGGATGCTGAGTGCGTGGCCTTTGTCATTTGCGGGATGAGTCTACCAAAGCAGCGACGCAAGCCCGGCTTGATACCATGAAACGGATGGCGCTTCGCTGCACTAATCCTGGCAGGATGTGTTCATGTTGAAACGTTTTTTCTGTTGCTTGCTGTTAGCGGTAGTCGCGGCTCTCTCCACTGCGCGCTGTTTCGCCAGCGCTTATGACGGGCACCCCAAACTTGTGATTCTCCTCGTCGCCGACCAGTTTCGCGAAGACTATCTGGAGCGCTATCGCGCGGACTTCAAGGATCAGGGTTTCAACCTTTTCCTCGAGCACGGCGCGTTTTTCCCGGACTGCTATTACGACTATGCCAACTTGATCACCGCGGCCGGACACGCAACCCTGGCCACCGGCGCATATACAGACGGTCACGGTATTGCGAGTAATCAATGGTGGGACCTTAGCCGCAACGCGCAGCGCCCCGTCACCTCTGTCGAAGATCCCCGGTACACGCTGGTAGGTCTGCCTTCGAACAGCACCCGCAAAGACATCGAAGGCGCTTCGCCGCGCAACTTGCTCGCCAGCACTTTTGGCGATGAAGTGCGGCTGGCGACCAAAGGCGAGGCCAAACTGTACGGCGTCTCGCTGAAGGACCGTGCGGCGATTTTGACGGCCGGTCACGCGGCCAACGGCGCATTCTGGATTGATCCGCAAAGTGGCGCGTTCATCACGTCCACCTATTACATGCGCCAGTTGCCGGACTGGGCGACGGCGTTCAACCTGGGGGGATCTGCCGTGCAGGCGCGCAATGCAGCCGGGGTGGATCCCAATGCGAACTTTTTCAATGCCGTGGGCGGAACCGATCAGGCCATCCAGTATGAACTGGCCTTTGCGGAGGCGCTGATCACGGGCGAAAAACTGGGCTCCGGATCCGTGACGGACGTGCTGACCATCAGCATCTCTTCCACAGATATTCTTGGCCACCGGGTGGGCCCCGATGCGCCTGAGCAGCGCCAGCTTGTCGATGCGCTGGACGTGGATCTCGATCAGTTCTTCCGCTGGCTCGACAAAAATGTCCCCGGCGGCCTGCACGATACCTGGATCGCGTTCAGCGCCGATCACGGCGTAGCCCCACTGCCGCTCACTGCCAGGCAGCTTGGCCTGCCCGCTGCCACCATCAACGTCAAAGCCCTGATTGCCGCCCTTAACACCGCGATGAACAATCGCTTTTCGCCCGGCCAACACCTGGAATATCTGCTTCCTCATCAGGAGCTGCCCTACATTTCGCTGAACCAGCCAATGTTCGAGCATGCCGGCATCAACGAACAGGAGGGCGAGCGTGCCATTCAGGAAGCGCTTCCGGACGCGATCGCAGCCTCACAGCCCGGAGCGGCCCGCGTGCGGGATGCCGACGTGAAACCCTCGCCGGCGCGCGTCGATCCCACACCGCGGATCTTCCGCTCCTACACGCGGCTGCAGATGGCATCGCTGCAGCCGGGCATTCCGCCTACGGAGTTTGGCCAGATGATCGCGCACAGCTATTCGCCCAATGGCGGATGGTACGTGATGGTCATTCCCGACGCCTACCAGATGCAGTCCGTCGGCTCCGGCACGACGCACGACTCGCCGTACTCCTATGACCGTCACGTGCCCTTGGCGTTTTATGGATCCGCCTTTATGCCTGGCACCTACCGCGGCCAGGTACAGCCGGTCGATCTGGCAGCGACGCTGGCCGCTTTGCTGAACGTCAATCAGCCCTCCGCGAGCATTGGCCGCGTACTGCAGCAGGCGATTCGTACGGAGCCCGAGGTGCCGGAGAAGAAGCGCGTCCTCCACCACATGCGGCACACGCACGAAGCCGCACCACGGTCCCTGCTCAAACCGCAAGAGACTCCTGCAGCCGAGAAGCTCACCACTCCCTCGCCAGCCGCCACGACGGTTCCGAAACCCTGATGCGCGAGCACCCTCCCGATCTTCGCGTCAGCCTCTGCGGCATTGAGCTCCGCAATCCGGTGCTTGCCGCCAGCGGGACCTTTGGCTATGGTGTGGAGTTTGAAGAGATTGTCGACATGCGCCAGATCGGCGGCTTTGTCACCAAGGGCCTTTCGCGGGCGCCGATGGCGGGCAACGCAGCGCCCCGTCTGATCGAAACATCCGCCGGCATGATGAATGCCGTGGGTCTGCAAAACATGGGGGTCGCTGCGTTTGTTGAGCAGAAACTGCCCGCCGCGCGGCGCCTGCACTGCGCGCTTGTCACCAATGTTTTCGGCGCAACCATCGACGACTACTGTGCGGTGATCCAGACGCTGAACGCGGCCGAAGGCATCGCGGCCTATGAGCTGAACGCCTCCTGCCCCAACACGCAACACGGCGGCATGGTTTTCGGTACGGATGCCGGTCTGCTGCGTGAGCTGGTGAGCGCCGCCAAAGCTGTCGCCCGGCGGCCACTGATCGTGAAGCTGTCCCCGAATGTCACGAGCATTGCCACCATGGCGCGTGCGGCCGCGGATGCCGGCGCGGACGCGCTCTCTGCGGTTAACACCTTTGTGGGATTGTCGATCGATGCCGCCACGCGCCGCAGCCGCCTGTCGAACTTTACCGGCGGTCTGTCCGGGCCGGCGATCAAGCCGCTCGCGGTGCGGATGGTCTA
>JAJXUS010000204.1 GCA_021782675.1 Acidobacteriota bacterium | reverse complement strand
GAGCACCACTCCTGTGATGATGAGGCCGAAGAAGATGACACCTAGAACCAGCGGTACAATCTCGTGCCAGTTCAGAATGACCCAGCGGACATTGAGCGCGATGGCAACGACTACCAGGCAGGCGCCCAGTGTAATGAAGAAGGCCTTGGTGCCACTTCGGCGGGTTATCTGCATGGCGAAGATTCGCGGCGCACGCAAAAACGCCTGACGGCAGTATAGCCGTCAGGCGCGGTGGAGCAGGGAAGGGATCGGATCAGGCGGCAGTACCCGCCGGGCGCGGATCCGCAGGATCGAATTGCGCGATCTTTACCTGCCGTGCCAGGCCCAGCTTCTGCATCAGCCAAATGCCATAGTAGTTGATGTCAAACTCATACCAGGCCAGCCCATGCCGCGCGGAGACAGGATGCGCATGGTGATTATTGTGCCAGCCTTCGCCGCCGGTAAGCAGCGCCACCCACCAGCTATTGCGGGAGTCGTCGCGAGTTTCAAAGCGTCGCGAACCCCACTTGTGCGTGGCGGAGTTGACCAGCCACGTGGCGTGCAGGCCCACGGTGACGCGCAGGAAGATGCCCCACAGAACCCACGACCAGCCGCCGAGTGCCAGCAGGATGAGGCCTTCGATCACGAGCGGAACCCAGTGATATTTGCTCAGGATCACGTAGAAGCGATGCTTCGCCAGGTCCGGGGCATAACGCGCCAGCATGGCGGTTTCCGTGTGCAGCGCCTTGCCCTTAAGAATCCAGCCGGCGTGCGCCCACCAGGTGCCTTCTGTTGGCGTATGCGGGTCGCCAGTGTGGTCGCTGTGCTGGTGATGGACGCGATGCGTCGCCACCCAGAACATCGGTCCACCTTCAAGCGCTGTCGTGGCGCAAACGGCCAGGGCATACTCCAGCCAGCGCGGAACTCTGTAGCCGCGATGCGTCAGCAGGCGGTGATAGCACATGCCGATCCCGACATTAATCGCGAAGAAGTACGTAATAGCAAAGACTGCCAGCGCGCTCCAACTGAAGTAAAAGAACGCCGCGATCGCGCCGACGTGGAAAATCGTCAGGAAGATGGCAGTCGTCCAGGTAATGCCCTGGTCCTGAGTGGCGCGTCCCAGCACGGGTACGGCGCTTTTCGCCCGGGGCGGCTCGGGCATGGCAACGGGAACAGCGACCGGAACGCCAACATAGGAAGCTTCGACCATCGCGATCGTTGCGGGGATGTTGTTGGGGTTGGCCGCGGCTGCGTCAGCGGTGTGAAGCGATGAGGGCGTCAACAGAACACCTCGGAGGAGATTCAGCGGTTGGGCTGTTACCTCCAAGGCTAGCAGCGGCAGCGCACGGCAACTGTAAGACTTTTGTAATTCCCGGGGATATGTTTATTCGGCGAAATCCACCGTCACCGGCTGCGGAATCACGCCACGTTCATGGCCCATCTGCAACAATCTGCGGATCGCCTCTCGCCCCTCCGGTTTGTAGTCCATCGTGCGCTCATTTACATACATTCCCACAAACTTGTTGGCGGAGGGCGTGTCCAGGTCCCGCGCATACTGCATCGCATGCTCCAGCGCCTCCTCGCGATGGTCCAGCGCATAGCGGATGCTGTCGCGCAGCGCCTGATTCATCATGCGGTGTACGTCCGGGCCCAGACTGCGGCGAATCGCATTGCCGCCAAGGGGCAGGGGAAGGCCCGTCTCCTGCCGCCACCAGGTGCCCATGTCGAGAATGCAGTGCAGGCCGTCGCGGCCGTACGTCAGCTGCCCCTCGTGGATGATGAGGCCTGCCGCATACTTCCCGGCCAGTACCTGCGGAATGATCTGATCAAACGGAACGATCGCGGTCGAAACGCCGGGCATCGCCATCTGCAGCGTCAGGTTCGCGGTGGTCAGCCTCCCGGGAATCGCGATGGTCTCGCGCCGCACATCTTCCAGGCTCATCGGCTGGCGTGCAATGATCATCGGGCCGTAGCCCTCGCCCACGCTGCCGCCGCAGGGCATCAGCGCATAGTCCTTCTGGATGTAGGGATAGGCGTGAAAGGAAACCGCGGTCACGTCATACACTCCGCCGTCCATCGCCTTCTGGTTCAGCGTCTCAATATCGGTCAGCGTGTGGACAAAGCGGTATCCCGGCACTGTGACGTGGTCCTTGGCCAGCGCATAAAACATAAAGGCGTCGTCGGAGTCCGGGCTGTGGGCAATCGTAATTTCGCGCACGGCGGCGCCTTCGGCGGGGTCTGCTGTAACAGTTTGAACCATGATCTGCTCCCGCTACCAGAGTAAAGCAGCGGCAGGCGAGGCTCCAAAACACGCCGGGCGCTACGCGACGTGCCGGCCGCGCTCGGAGGAGGTGCGGTGCAGTTCTTTCTGCGTGCGGATCAGCACCCACGCCGAGACACCCAGCACCGCGCACTCCAGTGCACAGGTAAAGAAGCGGCGCGTCGTGGCCCCCTGCTTCGCCCGGGCCGAGGGCACTGCTGCAGGCTCCGGCTGAGCGGCTTCGATCGCAGCAGGCGCCTCGCCCACGGGCTCAAACGAAAGAAACTCCGTGCGGGGAACATCGGGCGGCGGCGCGGGCACAGCGGTGATCACTGGCTGGGGCGGTGGCGCGATGACCGCTGCGCCGTCCCCATATGCCTCAGAGGGGAAGTCCGCCGGTGTTTCGAGCTCCCAATCAAGGCTGGCGGATTCGATGGGCGCAACCAGCGAGGAAACCGGCCCGATACCCATTGAGGTTGCGGCGATCGGGGAAGCATGGAGAATCCGGCGCGCCGTCGACAAAAGGGCGATACAAAGGACGGAAACGGCGACGATTGCAGTAATGTAAAGAATCTGCATGGCTATCACCTGAAACAGGGGAGTTGAAAGAGTAAAGTGGGGCTATCATAGCAAACCAAAGCCGTTTTGGAACGGCCGATTTTCATGAGAATCGAGTTCAATAGCAGGCCGACTGGCACGCCGACGCTCCACAGCGGGGCGTGGACGGACCTGATCTGGGCGGGGGACAACCTGCTGGCGGAGGTGCCAGGAACGTCGCCGACGGCGCAGCCGGTGTACAGGCTGCTCAATCACGAAGGCACTCTGGTGGCAACCACGGATGCATCCGGCAATGTGACCGGGACGAACCTGATGATGCCCTACGGCGAAACATTGGCTTCCAACACCAACGACCCGTATGCGTATACCGGCCTCTATCAAGACACGGAGTACGGCGGCCACGCGGCCTGGTACCGCAACTACTCGGCGGAGCAGACCCGCTGGCTGCGCCCCGACCCCTACAACGGCAGCTACGACCTGATGAACCCGCAAAGCTTCAACCGGTACATGTATACCAACGGCAATCCGCTTGGATACGTCGATCCGAGCGGCGAAGCGGGAGCTGGGGTGTTCACGGGAGTGGGAGGAGCACCCTGCAAAGCGTTTGGTGGATCAGCAATAAATGTGCCAATTGGACTTGGTCTCAGCTTAAATCCTTGCAATCCGTTTGGATCAGCTATTGCGGATGGGGTTACGCTGGCTTCTGCCTCTTTCGATGCATATTTCACTGGGAGCGGCATCACTGATGTCATCAGTCAGTGGAAACTCAATCCACAAGGCGCTGCGACTAACTACGACAGCACCTTCGCGGGAATAGGTGCATCCGTCGGCGCGGCAATAACAATCGCCTGTAGCATTGACTCCAACTCGGACCTTTGTGGGCAAACAGGTTGGACAGGAGCCTTAATAGGCGGTGACGGGGGAAAGGTCGTTGGTGACTCAATAGCTGTTGCTGGTGCTATCGCTTGTTTTGCAGGACCACAAGCATGTTTAGGGTATGCAATCTACACAATTGCAAATGATCTGTTTTCGGTCTTCTGGGATTTGTTCGGTCCGCCGCAGTTCACGGGGAGCCTTCTGCCGCGCCCGTCTGATCTTGGCGGCTTAGGGACCGCGCCCGTTGGGATACCGAACCAAAATCTGACAGTACAGCAGCTATCGGGGAGTTCGTCGACCGGTGTGGTTCCCTCGCCGGGGATGCTACATCCGTGATACTTATGGGCCGTCTACGAGTGTTGAGCATAGCGCATCCTGTCGGGTGCATCTCGTATTGTGTCGTTGTAATCTTGCTCATCGCCTGTGGGGTTGTGCAACAGTGCTTCGCCGACAACCTTCGCACATTGCCCATTCACGGTGTCTACGTGACGCACAATGAACAGCTACTCCAGGCCTTGACACGAAGCGATCAGGGCACCTACTGGATCGACGGATACCGGATGACGGTATCAACGCAGACACGGGTCTGCTGGCATGATGCTGCATTGCAATTTGGCCCGATTCTGAACCGTTTTGGTCAATCCCTTCCCGGTGTGGAGGCTGTACCGAAGTGCGGTATGGAGCCACCGAATATGCTGGTAAAACGAGTATGGCTGCAATATACAGCCACGCAACAATATCGTTCCCTTTTTAGGCCGCAGATGAAGGTTGTCGCGACTCGCATTGATGTCTGGAACGATAAAGGCAGGACGGATGATCATCCCGATTCACATGCGACTGCAAAATCAAATTGGCAGGCGCTCTGCGCATCGGCCTCTTCACATCAACTTCGCTACTCCAATGAAGATGCAATCAATGTGGTATGCGATGCTAAGCTAAACAACTACATCGGAGACTTATTATTTGCTCTACTGAAACCCTCAGCAGACACGGCTGATATCTTTACACCAATCGAGAAGGTTCACGCCTTCTACATAGTTAAGCCGTTTCTGATCCGCCGGAACTACGATTTCGAAAGCGTATACTACCCCTCCTCTCGCTGCAATTTGGAGAATGGGCCTGGGTGTGCATACAAACATCCGCACGCTCATTCAAGTGTTCTGGAGATCGTGTACGCTCCGGACGGTGCGGTTCTCATACCGGACACTGTCCTTGCTCGTCTGGAGAACGAGGCTCAGTGCGCTGCTTTGCTGTCGTACTCGCTCGCGGCTACGGATCAGAATGTTATTGAAGGTCTTTTCCGTGTACAGCGGTTCAAAGGAAACTTTTGGACTC
>JAJXUS010000203.1:4208-5014 GCA_021782675.1 Acidobacteriota bacterium | reverse complement strand
CTCGGGGGCGCCGGGTCAAGAAAGAAGCCGGTGTAGTTGTTGCCAGACGCCGCGGTGAACGAGCCGGAGAACAGAACGTGGGTCGGATTCCCGGCCGGCGTCACCTGAATCTCACCCGCTGACGCAGGAACTTGCACATAGGTCTGGCTCTGGCCGAACTGGATGTTTGCAAACGTGGGAGAGCCGCTTACGGGAGCGCCGGCTGCGGTCAAATATACGTCGACGGGTCCAGAGCGCTGCGAGGTAGCGACCAGACGCATCGCAAAACCGCCGCTCGGGGCAGTCGTTCCATCCGGCAAAACAAGCACGGCCGTACTGCCCGGCGCGCCCAGATTGACGATGGTGTAGTACGCGTTCTTCAGGAAGCTGTAAGTGGTCGTGGCAAGCGTCGTCGTGTTGGATCCCTGATACACGATCACCTTTTGATTGGTGCCGTCGGCTACCTGCCGGTAATTGCCGGAGGCATCCACAGAAGCATACTGCCCCTTTGGCTGTACCCCTTCGGTTCCATAAGGAAGGCTGCTCGCCACCGGAATCAGACCCACCTGAACCGTGTAATTGGTGAGACCAGGCGAAGCATTCACGGTGCGCACATAGGAATTACTTGTGCCGCATCCCATCAGCAGTAGTGAAGCGCAGAACGCCGCTACCGATCCGCAGGTGCCAGGCAGTCGTTTCCAGAACATAACTCGGTCCACTCCTTACAGGGAAAAGGCCAACGCCACCACCGTCACGGGTCCGGTCCCAGAGAAATGGGGACCGGCGCGCCCCCAGAGACACCCGAGCTTTCGGGCGCCGTCCGGAAT
>JAJXUS010000203.1:0-4198 GCA_021782675.1 Acidobacteriota bacterium | reverse complement strand
TCACGCGACCGGCCGGGCTCGCATCTGAAAACACTGACCGGTGTAGATGCTGGCGGCTACAACGAGTTTGCCGTGTCCCGGGGACTTTTTCAATCGGATAATCATAGCGTGCACAACTTGTCACCCGTTTCCGACCTCGACGCAATTACGGAAGTGCCAGGCAGGCCCATTTGTGAAGGGTTTATGGCGCCCCCGCCGGCAAACAAGCCCGGGAATGCCGCTCCCGGCCAAAGCCTCCCCGGCGACGGCCATTGCGTTCGGCTCCGGCGCCAGGCCGCGACGTGCCGCGCGATGGCCCCGCTGCTTTTCCTGGCCGTCCTGACCGCCGGTGCGGCTGCCCAGCAGACAACGCCTGCACCCTATCGCGGGCTTCCCGAGATATCTCCCGGCTCCGGCCCGGTTCAGGCCATCGCCCTGGGCACCGCTCCAGCGCCCGGCAAAGCGGAAGCGGCCTCTTCGTCGGAGGTCAACGTGACTGCCGACGGCTGGCAGGCGGCGGGCGTCCAACTGGCGCCTGGTGACCATGTCGTGTTTGAGGCCAAGGGAACCATGACCATGAGCGATGCGCGCAGCGTCACACCGGCCGGAAGTCCGCGGGGCTGGCGCGACCTGCTGCGCATGTACCCGCTCAGCAGCGCCGCGGCCGGGGCGTTGATTGGCAGAATCGGCAAAAACGCTGCCGCTTTGCCCTTTGCCATCGGTAATTCCGACACCCTTACCGCGCCCGTGGGTGGGGAGTTGTACCTGCGCGCCAATATAAGTCCCGATCTGACGGCGCAGGGAACGTACTCCGTAAAGGTGCGGGTCGAACCCGCCAGGAACGCGGAGACCGGGCCGTCTTCGGCCATGTCGCAGAATCTGGCGCGTAGGCTCTCGCCCGCTCTGTTCGCCAACATACCGCGCCGCGTCCACGACCAACAGGGAAACCCGGGCGACATGGTCAACTTTGCCCTGATCGGGACGGAGCAGCAGGTGAAGACCGCCCTGGCCAACGCTGGCTGGATCCCGACGGACCCCAATACAGAAGATGCGCTGATTCATGGGCTGTTGCAGACCCTGGAGCATCAGTCCTACCACGCGGTCCCGATGAGCACGCTGTATCTTTTTGGACGGCCGCAGGATATGGCCTACGCCCGGGGCCGGGATATTGAAGTTGCCGCCAGCCGGAACCATTTGCGCCTTTGGAAGTCCCCGGAGACGGTGGACGGCAAGCCGTTATGGGTTGGGTCGGCCACCCACGACCACGGGTTTGAGACCGACCAGCGCAACGGGGGTATTACGCATCACATCGACCCCGACATCGACCAGGAGCGGGACTTCATCGTGCAAAGCCTGGCCGACTCGGGAGGAGCCCGGGCCGCCGCCTATGTGCTGCCGTCCGACCCCGTAACCAGCGCACGAACTGCAACCGGCGGAAGTTTTACCACCGATGGCCGGATCGCCGTGATTCTGCTGCAGTAGTTGCTCACCCCGTTCCGGGAAGCCGGGCGGAATCTCAGCGCGCGTTAGCGCCTGGCGTAACGGAGGTCGGGTCTTCCAGGTAGCGCAGGGCCTGGCCCAGGGTCAGCAACACAGGGGAGGTCTCCCCGTCCCGGATATCTTTGCCTGCCAGCGCGGGGTCGTCCGTATCCTCCCACAGGCCAATGGCAATCTGCGTCTGCGGACTGTTCCGCCGCAGACTGCGGTACACATTGCGCGCGGAGGCGATGGCATACGGCGGCAGTGCGGAGAGATAGACAAGCGGCGGCTGCAGGGCGGCGACCTTTGCCGGCAGCAGCGGAAGCTCCCCAATCGGCAGATAGAGCGAGTGACGCCCGGCCTGCTCCAGCACATTGGCCAGCATTTTGGCCACCAGTTCATCGGCGAAGTCGCGCACCGGCACACAGAAAATCGCCTTTCCTTCTGAAACTTCGCCAGCGCTCTGATTCAGCCTGGCGGGCCGTTGCGCGGGCGCTTCCCCGGCGGTGTCGCCCGGGACGGCGCGATCTTCCGTCATTGAAAATTCATCGATCAGCTCGGCCGTCGTCTGATGGATGAATCGCAGCGTCGGCTGTTCCAGTGCATCGCGATGGCGGTCCCGTTCGGCCAGAGCCAGCGCCGGGAGGATGACGTCATCGAACAAAGCAAGCAGCGAATGGTCCTTGCGGTAGGAGGCGAGAATTCGGCGAGCCTCATGCTCGTCTTCGGCAAGCAGACGTTGATAGTAGCGCGTGGATGGCCGCATGACGGGCCGCTCGCCCAGCAGAATTTCCAAAAACTCGAGACCGGTGACGTGAGAGCCGACCACGCCCAGGCAAACGGTGAGCGGCACCGAGAGAATGAGCCCGATGGGGCCCCACAGCAGCGTCCAGAAGACCGCCGCCACCAGGATCGCCAGCGAGGACAACCCGGTGTGGCGGCCGTAGACGCGCGGCTCAATAAAATTGGCAGTCGTCACCTCGAGTACAAAGAAGACCGACATGACGGCCAGCGTGTGGGACCAGCCCTGGAACACCGCCATGGAAAAAAGGGTGGGCAGCAAAGCCGCCACGGGCGCACCGGCATAGGGGATAAACCGAAGTGAACCGGCAAGCGCACCCCAGAAGACTGCGTGCGGCAGCCCGATCCAGTGCATGGCCAGAAAAATGATGGTGCCGTAGGTTGTGTTGACCAGTGCCTGTAATGCAAAGTAACGGCTGACGCGCGATCCGGCATCGTCCATCGCCTCGGTCACGGTGCTGATGCTGTCGCGGCCGGTCAGTAGAATCACCCGATTGCGGAGGTCCTCCCGCTGCAGCAGGATGAAAAAGGTAAATACGAAAATGAGCAGCGCGAATCCCAGCGGGCTCAGAGCGGTGTGAACGGTGTCGATGCTGGGGCCGGTGTCTCTTACCTGCTTGACGACCATCGGCCGTTCCGGGGAGGAACCGCGCGGTACGTAGTGCCCGTGCGCACTTCCGGCGTCGGAGATACCGAGCTCGCGGCTCAGCCGGTTAATCTCCCTTTCAGCGCGCGTCAGGCCGTTGTTGGGCATGTGATGCAGCAGGGTGATTTTGTGCTCGATGTTGGTCCGGTAATCGGGAAGGTGGTTGGTCAGCGAGATGAGCTGTCCGATAAAAATCCAGCCAACATACGAGACAGCCGATCCGAAGCCCGCCAGCACAACGAGGATCGCGAGCACGCGAGGGACGTGGATACGTTCCAACTGGCGCACTACTGGGGCCAGTAGAAACGAGATCAGCACAGCCAGCGCCAACGGAAGTAATACGACCTTTGCCAAGTACAGTGCGGCAATCACCGCCACCGCGGTCGCCAAACCGAGCAGGCGGGAGATATCGCGGGATGCGGACGTACGCGGCATCGTTGACACTAGCGGGCACAGATGCGGCCGCGACAGGGAAGGATGTAATGGCGCTCAACGCACGCCCGGCGCATACGGTCAAAAGGCCGGGCCAGCTATAGATACTGCGCTGACCCGGTTGTCTGCAGTGAGAAAAATACGTCGATTCCCGGCCGCCCCGGGACAATGACGAGCCGTTATTGGCGAATGGCAGTTCCGCTGGCGAGGTGCTGTCCGTCGTTCTCCGAAAGCAGCAGTGCCTGTCCCTGCTGCGCGGCCTGGACGCTGATCGACCCGCTGGTCGCCGTGCAGCCCGGCGCGCTGCTCGTTGACGTAAAGGTGCCTGTACCCGCTCCGCTGCTGGTGATGGAGATTTGGCCCGTAACGCTGAACACGCAGGCCGGACTGCCCAGATAATTCACAGTGACGGCTCCCGTCATGCCGCCCTGTCCGTCAAAGGACAGCGTTCCAGAACCGGCATAAGGCTGCGACGGATTGTAGCCGCTGACGGTATAGGCGTAGGTTCCGGAAAGATCCTGCGTGGAATATGCCTGCTGAGCGGATACAGAAGGCGGGTTGGTCAGCGAAGAGACGCCGGTGCCGGCGCAGCCCAGCGCACCCAACAGCCCCCCGAGCAACCCGAGCGATAAGAAAAGTGTGATGGGACGATAAACCTTCATCTTCGCTCCTGACACCGGATATATCGGCGCATGAGGAGCAAACTTGAAGGCTGTTCGAGGGCAATGTTCGAAACGTCAGAGACCGCGGTAGGCGCCGCCATCTACCAGAATGGTCTGCCCGGTGATGTAAGAGGCGCGTTCCGACGCTAGCCACACGATTGCATCGGCGACCTCTTCCGGCTGCGCAATGCGGCCCAGC
>JAJXUS010000202.1 GCA_021782675.1 Acidobacteriota bacterium | reverse complement strand
CGCACTCACGGGCGTCTGCCGCTGGGTCAAGGTCGGTCTGGAGCTGTATCTTGCCGCAGGCGAAGCCGTCGTCCACGACCTGACGAAGGCCGGCTTTTCAGTCTTCCTTGACCTGAAATTCCACGACATTCCGAACACCGTGGCCGGCGCGGTACGCTCCGCCGGATCCCTGGGAGCGAGTCTGTTGACCGTGCATGCCTCCGGCGGTCCGGAGATGTTGGCCGCCGCGGCCGCCGCGGCCGCCGCGTTACCCAACCCGCCGCGGCTGCTGGCCGTCACCGTATTGACCAGCATGGATGCGGAGCAACTTCACGCAACCGGGGTCGAAGCCGACCCGCAGGATCAGGTGAAGCGCCTGGCCGGGCTGGCCATGGCTTCCGGAATCTCCGGGCTGGTCTGCTCGCCGCAGGAGGCAGCCACGTTACGCGGACAGTTTGGCAGGCAGGCATTTTTGGTTACACCGGGTATCCGGCCTGCAGGCGCTTTGGCGGGCGATCAGAAGCGCGCCGCGACTCCCGCCGCGGCCATGACCGCCGGCGCCGATATGCTGGTGGTCGGCCGTCCGATCACGGCTGCGCCGAGTCCGGCGACCGCCGCTCAGGCAATCCTCGCAGAGATCCGCAGCGCGCTCGAACCCCGCTAAACCTCTTCTCCCGGACGTGCAAAAGCCCACGTCGCAAAGCGGCGCGGGCCGATGCCTGCAAGGAAGACTCTCTCCCGGGACCGCCTCGGGTCAGAGTTTCTCGAAGAAGTCGCAAGCCGAGCAGGAGATGTACACCCCGCCCGGTGTGCCGCGTTCGCGATCCTTGACGCGCTTCACAATGCGCGTCGGCTTGGAGCACTTCGGGCAATCCGTGCTCTTGGTCGTGTCCATCTCTTTTTTCCGGTCGCCGGTCTTGGCAATCTTGGCCATTTTTCTCTTTTACCTTTCCATCAGCGCGCGTTCTGCCGCACACGTTCCTGCCGGATCGCTCCGGACCGTCTGACCCGTCAGACCGTTTCGCGCGAATCGCTGTTTCCGCTAGTTTATATCAGCGTCGGGCGGTACCTGCGGGGCGACCGGGGAGAATGGCTGCGGCGTGGCCGCGATCGACCGACGAATCCGCAGTACAAAATAAAGCGCCACACCCAGCAGCAGAAGCGCCACCAGGCTGCCCTCCGGCCCATACTCCCCACCGGAGATCCACAAGGGCGCATTGACCGACGTGTGAATGACCGCAGAAGCGCTGCGGTGACCGGCCAGCGGCTGCCCGAAGAGCAGCGCGATGCTGACCAGCCATCCAGCGTGCAGCCCCCACGGCATCCACAGCCCGCCGGTGCGCAGGCGAGCAATGGACAGCACGATGGCTGCTACGCCGCTGATCCAGACAGCGATAGGCGTCGCGCCCGGCGTATGTAGCCGCAAAAGCGCGAAGCCCACGCCCGCCAGCAGCGTTGCGCCAAAACCGCTGACTGCCTGCGCCAGCTTCTTGAACGCGTATCCGCGGAAGGCAATCTCCAGCATCAGCGCCTCAGTCCCAAGAACGGAGAGTTCCCGAAGCAGCTTGCCCCAGAATGGCGCAGCGGCGGAAAACTGGACGAAAACCTGACCGAACGCTGCGTTCATCAGCATGACGCCCACGATCACCGCCCACCCGATGGCAAGACCCCAGCCGAACTGCCGCGCCCCTTCCGCGCCGCGCGGAAAGCCAGTGGCCGTCAGCGGATGCGAGGAACGCTCCCAGGCCACCTCCATATAGCTGAAGCCCAGCAGGAGCAGGAAAACGTTAAACAGATTGCGCAGCAGCGGCAGCATGTCGCCGTGGCTGAAGCCTCGCGCCGCGCGTTCGGCAATCAGAAAAGCCAGCAGCGTCCACAGCAAAGCGGCGATGCTGCGCAGCAGGGCGGTGCGATGACGATGCGGCGGCGGCGAAGCTGGCCGGGCGCCGCCCGGGAACTCAGGCGGAATTTGCGTGGCGGTCGCGGACATCGGAGACTCTGGCGGCCGCTGCCGCCCCTCTTCAGGATTCAGTGTAGAAACGGGCAATCTGGCGAAAGCGCGCCAGGCGTCTGGGCACCAAATCTGCCGCAGGAATTTCCTGAACTTCCCGCAAATGCTGCGTCAGCGCCGTGCGCAGCAGCTCCGCTGCCTGGTTGGTATCTTCCTGCGCGCCACCGGGCGGCTCAGGAACAATGGCATCCGCACAGCCGAGGCGCAGGACGTGCTCGGCGCTGGTTTGCAGTGCCTCTGCGGCCAGCTCGCGCTTGCTGGCGTCGCGCCACATGATGGAGGCGCAGGCCTCCGGCGAAATGACCGAGTAGACAGCGTTTTCCAGCATTAGCACGCGGTCGGCAACGGCCAGCGCCAGCGCACCGCCAGAGCCACCTTCGCCGGTAATCGTCGCAATCACCGGAACCGGCAGGCGGGCCATCTCGCGCAGGTTGCGCGCAATGGCTTCGGCCTGGCCGCGCTCTTCCGCTCCCAGACCCGGGTTGGCGCCCGTCAGATCGATAAAGGTGAGAATCGGCCGCCCGAACTTCGCCGCAATCTTCATCGCGCGCAGCGCCTTGCGGTACCCTTCCGGGTTCGGCATGCCAAAGTTACGGCGCACCTTTTCTTTGGTGGTGCGGCCTTTCACGTTGGCAACGACGAGTACCTGCTCCTCGTTAAAGCGCGCCATCCCGCAGATCATCGCAGCGTCGTCCCCAAAGGCACGATCGCCGTGAATTTCACTGAACTCCGTGAATAGGGCCTCAATGAAGTCCATGGGATACGGACGCTTCGGGTGACGCGCCAATTCGGTTTTCCGCCACGCTTCGGTCGGTGATGCCGGAGTTTCTGCCGGCTTCGCTGCCTGAGTGTCCGCCATATCGTTAAACCACGATTCTAGCCACGTTAGTGCCGCGGCACAACCAAGGCGAAGAATGACCGGGTATACAGCCAGTGTCCCCGGGGGTGAATCTCATACAGTGCCGCGCGGCGAAACCGCCCGCGAGAACTGAGCCACGAATGAAAAAGGCGTTCCGCCCTGTCCTGCTGTTCTTGTTTCATGTCGGGTATCTTGGCCCATTCCTTATGGGCATTCTGGACTCCTCTTTTCTGGTGCTTCCCTTTGGCAACGATCTTCTGGTGGTGGGCCTGGTGGCGCGTCACCCCCACGGATTTCCGTGGTACGTTCTCTCGGCAGCCGTCGGCTCTACGGTCGGCGCACTGTTTTTGGGCGCAGTGTCCCGCAAGTTTGGCGAGGAGGGAATCCGCAAAGTCGCCGGCAACAACAAGTTTGAGCGGCTGAAAAAACATCTTGGGCAGCGGGCTGGACTGGCGGTCGCGGTCGGCGGGCTGGCGCCCCCGCCGTTTCCGTTCACCATGGCAATTGCCGCTGCCAGTGCGCTCGGCTATCCGCTATGGAAGATGGCGACGATCAATTTCTTTAGCCGGGCAGGGCGCTTTGTGATTCTGGGCTTTCTGGCCATCCGGTTCGGGCCGGCGGTTCTGCGCATCGCGAAAACTCCGGAGTTTTTCTGGAGCATGGTGGTCTTTATCGCGTTGTGCCTGGCGGCGAGCGTGGTTTCAATTGTGCATTGGGTGCGCTCCGCCAAACCGGACGGCGCGCCGAAGCCGCAAGCCAACGAGCAGCACGCTACTGGTTGACGCCGCTGGCCAGAAAACCGCCGTCCACGACCAGAATCTCTCCTGTCACAAAAGAAGCGGCCTCCGATGCCAGAAAAATCGCGGCGCCGACCAGCTCTTCCACCCGGCCGAAGCGGCCCATCGGCGTGCGTAGCAAGAATTCCTTGCCGCGCCCCGTCCTGTCGAGAAGCTCGGCATTCAACGCCGTGCGGAAGACGCCCGGCGCAATGGCATTGACGCAAACCCCATGCCGGGCCCACTCCACCGCAAGCGACTTGGTCAGAGAGGCCACGGCGGCTTTGCTGGCCGCGTAGCCCGCCACCTCAAAGAGTCCGACAAAGCTGGTTAACGATGCAATGTTGATAATCCGGCCGTAGCCCCGCTGCACCATATGGCGGCCAAATATCTGGCAGGCGCGCAGCGTTCCGGTCAGATTGGTGTCGAGGATCGATTCCCATAAAGATTCGTCAAGGTCGAGCGTCGGCGTGCGGCGCGTGATGCCGGCGCAGTTGACCAGAATGTCCACCCGGCCGAATTCGGCCAGCACTGCAGACTGGAGGGTCTCGAGCGAGGCGCGATCCGAGACATCGCTTGGGATCTCCAGCGACCGGCGCCCGAGCGCGCGAATCTCCGCCGCAATTTGACGAACGTGATCTTCGCGCCGGGCTGTGGCTACCACGTCGGCGCCAGCTTCGGCCAGTCCAAGCGCCAGCGCTCGGCCAATTCCAGAGGTCCCGCCGATTACCACGGCAACCTTCCCCGCGACATCGATGCCTTTCGGATTCACTGCGCTTCCCGTCTCCATTACCGATAGGGGTTGTATAGCACGGTCACGGGGTCGCCCGGCTACCGATGGAAGCCGACGCGATGATCGTCCTCGGACTCGCCGCCCTTAACCTGGCCGTACTCCAGCAACGTCACGATCACGACGCCGCCCAGAACATTTCCAGAGACAGCGATTCCCAGCCAGCGGAAATATTCGAGGAGACTGACGTGATGCAGCAACATGGCCGAGAAGATTTCGCCGCTGCTGGCGATGCAATGGGCAAAGCCGCCAATGCCCACAACGAACGTAAGCAGCCAGATGAGCATGACGGAGCCGGTAATCGAGTGGCTGCCGCTCACCAGCCATGCGACCAGCGCGATGATCCATCCGGCAATGACGGCGCTCCAGAAGGTATGGCCGGGAGTGGAGTGGATCAGTTCAAGTCCGGCGGAGACCATGGCTGCTGTCGAGGCCGGACGCAAGCCGCCCGAACGTGCCGCCAGCAAAGCAAATAGAAACGCACCCAGAACATTGCTGGGAAGCACAATGGACCACAACCGCAGCGTCGTCCAGACATGCTTGCGCTCGGCCAACATGAGGGCGACCGGATACAACGTGTTCTCTGTGAACAGTTGGGC
>JAJXUS010000201.1 GCA_021782675.1 Acidobacteriota bacterium | reverse complement strand
TAGGGAGGACACATGGCTTCTGGATTCAACAGCCGAGAGTTTCTGGGCATCTCCGGCGCCACCATGGTAACTGGTGCCTTGGCAGCAGCACAGACCCCGCTGACCACCGCGGGAGTCTCTCCCGACTCACCCCACGGCCGTGACTCGAAGCTCGCCAAGCGCCCCAACATCATCCTCTTTATGCCCGATGAGCTGCGGGCCGACAGCCTCGCCTGTTACGGAAACCCAGTCACAAGGACGCCGAACTTCGATCGTCTCGCCCAGCAGGGGGCGCGCTTCGCGAACTGCCACGTTCAGTTCCCGGTCTGCGGAGCATCACGCTGCAGCCTGTTGACCGGCTGGCCCACCAGCGTTCGCGGCCATCGCAGCCTCTACTACTTCCTCCGTCCGGAGGAGCCGAATCTATTCCGTTACCTTCGCCAGGCAGGCTACGACGTCTTCTGGTTCGGCAAGAACGATGCCCTGGCCGCGCAAAGCTTTGCAGACAGCGTCACCCGCTGGGAAGAGCCGCCCTTCCGCGCTTCCATGGGCGCATCCTCCATCCATAACCTCACTCCGGGAGCGCTATCGATGTTGTACAGCGCCGGCGGCGATCGCAGGCAGACGCCCGATTATCGCTGCGTCGCGCGCGCCGTTGAAATCCTGGAGCGCAAAGAGAGCGACCGGCCCTTCTGCATCTTCCTGCCGCTGCTCGAACCGCATCCCCCATACACCGTGCCTGATGATTTCTATAATCTCTACTCGCCGTCGGCAGTTCCGCCGCCCATTCCTGCGGGATTGAAAAATAAGCCGTCGTTCCACGAAGGGATTCGTGAGATGTACGGGCTCGACAAGCTCGATGAAGCGAGCTTCCGCAAGATACGCGCCGTCTACTACGGCCAGGTGAGTTACAGCGACTGGCTGCTCGGCGAGTTGATGGAGGCCATGGAGAAGACAGGCAGAGAAAAAGATACAGCACTCTTCCTCTTCTCCGATCACGGCGACTATACAGGCGATTATGGCCTGGTGGAGAAGTGGCCGAGCGGGCTTGAAGATTGCCTGACCCATGTCCCCTTGATCGGGCGCGTGCCTGGCGGCAGGCCGGGAGTGGTCGCGGATGAGATGGTCGAGCTCTACGACGTCATGCAAACCGCGCTCGATCTCGCCGATACGCGAGCGGAGCACACTCATTTCGCGCGCAGCCTGGTTCCGCAATTGAATGGGGAAAGAGGCGATCCCAATCGTGCGGCGTTTTGCGAAGGCGGCTACAACGTGTACGAGCCGCAATGTTTTGAGCCTGAGGGCGCGGGCGGCGGCCCGTACGCCGGCAAGATCCGCCTCCAGAACGAGCGGCCGCAAACGGTCTCTCGCAGCGCCATGGTGCGCACCCGCACTCACAAGCTCATCGTGCGCCCCCAGGGCCAGGGTGAGCTCTACCACTATGAGAGCGACCCCCACGAAGAGCACAATCTGTACGGCGATTCCAGCGTGGCTTCTGTCCGGGCCGACCTGCAGTCGAAGCTGCTCGACCACTTCGTGAACACAACCGGCATCGCTCCCTTCGATAAGGATTCGCGCAGCTCTCCCCCGTTCTATCCAACCCGCGCGGACATTCCGCCGCCTGACTGGCAGCAGACTATTCTCGACCGCAAGTGAGCGCTCCGCCGATCGCTACGCCGGCACGGGCTCTTCCGGCACGGATTTTGAGGCCGCGATTCCGAACTCCCGCAGATACGGGCAGTCGTCGATGACCTGCTGGCCTAGCCGGCGGTAACTCTCGAACTGCGATTCGGTAAACCACTGGTCAGTCGTGGAGTCCTGCGGAAACGGTGCGTGCTGCAGACGATAGTTGTACACATCCGCGGCCTCTTTCCCGGTGATCGAGGACTTGATGTAGAGAATGCGCCCGGGATCAGCGGTGCCGGTTTCGGGATACCAGACCTTGCCCGTAATCCAGTGAACCCGCGAGAGCCCGGTAGACGCTTCGATGGCGAGCTGGTTCAGATCCAGTTCGATCTCCACCCCGAAATCGATGCGGCACTTGCGAATGGCCATGCCGATGCCTTCGAAGACCGGGCCGTGATCTTCTTCAGCGTCGCAGATCACGATGTCGTAACAGCGGCGCCGGACCAGTTCATACAGGCCCATATTGTCGAAGTGCCCGCCGTCGGTGAGGTAAACAAATTGGCGGTCATCGCCAATTCTGCCCAGCAGCTCCTGCACAAGCTGGTACGGAGCGAAGCGCGGCGTGGAATGCAGGCACGCATCCGCGGGCGAGGTCGAGGGCGCAAAGGCCAGACGCGAGCGGCGCGGATTCTCCATCCACCACCCCAGGCGCGCATTGAACATGGTCAGCAGAAAGGCCATGGGCCCGCTGGTGTGATACCCGGCGTCGGGACTGACGGCCGCTCCGGAGATGGCCGCGGCCGTGGAGATGTGTACACCTCCGGGGGTGGCAAAGCGGTCTGTGGGCACAAAGCCGTTGTACGAAAGCTGGCCGCGATACCGGTCACCCGTCCAGGGGACATAATAGCCCGAGAGCACCGGCGAAAACGCAAAGGACGCCGCCTTGCGCTCCTGCCACGCCAGGTCTTCGCCAACCGAAATATTCAGAGTCGCACAGAAGATGGGCAGCGGACCGCTGTAACCGTACATGGGTTGAAAGCGGCTCACCTGCATCCCCTTCAGGTCGCCGGGATCGAAGCCGGTGAGAGGATCGGGATCGCGCGCCGGATTGCTCGCGCCCAGGTAACAACGTGCCAGCCGGTTGCGATAGTAACTGTGCATGGAGAACTGATTGACATCCACGCGCCAGCCAAACAGAACAAACGTGGCAAAGGGCGCCAGCAGCACCAGCCCGATCACCAGAAATCGATGCGCATCGCTCAACTGCGCCCAGTGGTTGCCCTGGATCCAGAGCAGCCCGCTGGTCGCCGCCCAGGAGAGAAGCAGCAGCAGGCCGAGAATGTAAACCACCGGTCCCACCGCCGTAACAATGCGCATCACCAGCGGATCTCCGCCGCCATTGTGCTCGCCGCTCGATTTGCTGCTCTTGCCCGCCAGTACGCTTCCCGCCGTTGCCAGTACCCACGTGCCCACAGCCGGCCACTTGGTCCAGCTATAACCCGCCTGCGTAAGCCACCGCAGCAGATCGTACCCGTACAGCGAGATCGCCAGCCAGAAAGTCCACGCCATACTGTAGATCGTCATCCAGGCCCGCGTCCTCCCCAGCCACTCCAGCGCCCAGTCGGCAAAGTTCTTGCCCACCAGACCGCAGTGCAGCACCACTCCGACAAATGAGAGCGCGATCACCAGGAAGGGGCCGAATGTGACCACTGCGCGCCAGTGCAATCTCTCCACGTCCATCAGCGCCGAATGGTGCGTGATCATTCTGTGGATGTCCGCGTAATGAATGGACGCAAAGCGCAGCCCGTAGATGCAGAGCGTGCAGACGCCGGCTGAAAACCCAGCCGCAAGCAGAAAGCCGAAGAAGCGCAGCGCAATGGTTCCTGCCTCCACAGCCTCGCTCTCCGGTGCGGTCTCAGCGCGATCCGGATGGTCTGCACCCAAAGACACCGTCAGCGCGCCGCCGGCTACGGTGAGCGCCATGTTGAGCACCACCAGCGATACAAACGAAAATCCGCAGAGAATCGCCGTCTGCGTGTCCCGGGCAACCCCGGGAATGACAAAGAACAGGCCGAAATCGCTGATGGCGACGGCGGAGATCACGAAGGGAACCACCACGTTCCAGCAGAGCTCGGAGTTCGACAAGCGCGCGTACTTGTCCGGGTGCCGCTCCGCGTACAAGCCCGCCGTCATATTGATAACCGCTAGCAGGTACGGCACCGCCGCTCCCAACAGGATCACAAGGTGCAGCCAGGAGAATTGATAATGCGCGCCGGAAGCACCGGTGGCCAGCTCCTCCGGCGACGGCAGCGAGTGCACCACCCGCGTCAACAGAAATCCGTGCGGAATCAGGATCGCAAACAGCAGCCCGGAGATGAGGATGATCTGGTTGAGAAACGTGTTCCGCAACCAGATGGAGATGGTGACCCAGAAATCGGCAGAGAACGCGCCCACCCGCGGGGTGAGGTAATTGCTGTAGCGGCGCAGCCATTTGATTGGCTCCGGAGAGTGAGCTTCGCAGCCGGGATTCGGCTGCGGGATAAGCTGCTGCGTTACCAGATCAAGCCCCGTCTTGCCGGACTCGGCTGCGCGCTTCTCTTCGCGCTTCACCCACGCCGCCAGCCATTGATGAATGTAGCCGCCGCCGGAGACCGAGGAGAGATAGTCGAAGCTGCGCAGCAGGTCGCGCTTGGCGAGCCCCTGCAGCACGCCAAGATTGAACGTGGCGCTGCGGATGCCGCCGCCGGAAAAACACAGCCCGCGCAGCCTACCCTGATCGCGGCTCCATTGGTAAGGATCGGTGCCGGGGAAATAACAGTTCTCTCCCGGGTGCAGAGGAATCTCATCCTTGCCTTGCGGAGGCGCGTCCTTCTTCAGCCGGATCTGCCGCGAAGCTTCAATGGCCGGAAGCTCCTGCTCAAGCAGCCATTTCCCCGGCGTGTAGTTCACCAGGTAAGCCAGTTGCTGCTGCAGCTTTGAAGAAGCTTTCAGGTCCTCAAGCGCCTGGCGATCGATGTCGTCCAGATCGTCCCCGCGATTGCTTGCCAGCCGCCGCGCAACATGCGCGCGAACCGATACGCGCAGCTTGTCGAGCGGATACAGTTCGTCATTCTCTCCCGCCAGGTTGAACATGCGCGCAATGCGTCCCGGAAATTGGCTCACCAGGCGCTTGCGGCAGTCTTCAAGGTGGTCGTCGTCCTCAATCAGGATGCGGATGCGCTCCAGATACTCCTCCTGGATGGGGTCCGACGCGGCCTCGCCCACGAGAATGCGGAACAGCACCGAGCGGGATTCCAGATACAGAAGTTCCAGGTACGGGCGCATGGGGGCGGCTGTTGCGCCCGGTTGGGCAGGCTGGGGATGCGAGGAAACCATGGTGCCTCCTGTGAAATGAGTCTCTCCGCCGCTGCTTGA
>JAJXUS010000200.1 GCA_021782675.1 Acidobacteriota bacterium | reverse complement strand
TCCGATCTACGCAGAGCAGCCGAAGCCGGCGTGCCTATCAGCCGGTGTCCGGCGAGCATGAAAATTTTTTCTACGCGTGGCTGCGGCTGTCGTATGGCCGCGGGCTGCGCCAACGGCTGTCGGCCCTGCGTGCCGTGTCTGCAGCTGCCCGGCGAATGACGAATCGATGAAGGAGCACGGAATGCGCGTTGCAGTGATTGGATCGGGATTGGGTGGGCTGTCTGCGGCCGTTACGCTTGCCGCCCGTGGGTACCAGGTCGTTGTGTTCGACAAAAATCCCTGGCTCGGCGGAAAGGCGGCGGTTCTTGAAGAACAGGGCTTCCGCTTCGACATGGGCCCCACGATTCTGATCCGGCCATCCGTGCTGCGAAAGGTTTTTGCTGAGGCCGGCCGCAGGCTTGAAGACTATCTGACGCTGGTCCATCTCGATCCGCAGTGGCGCTGCTTCTTCGACGACGGATCGGTTCTGGATCTGCTGGATGATACCGCCGCCATGTCTGCAGCGCTCGATCGGCGCAAGCCGGGCGTCGGACAAGGCTTCACAGATTTCATGCGGCTGTCGCAGGAGCTGCACCGCATCTCTGACCGCTTCTTCTTCTGGAAGTCCGTCGATTCCATGAAGGATACGTTTCGCATCCAGGGTGCGTTCGATGCTGCCGTGCTGAAGGACGTGATGCGCATGCGGCTGGGCAAGACGGTCGGCGGCACCATCCGCGAGTTCATCAAGGACGAGCGCGTTGCGCAGATGCTGGATCATTACACGCAGTACGTGGGCTCATCGCCGGATGCGTCCCCGGCAATCCTCTGCGCCATCGGACACATGCAGTCGGAAGAGGGTATCTGGTACCCGATGGGTGGAACCCGTGCCGTTCCAGAGGCGCTGGTTCGTCTGGGACGCGAATTGGGCGTGGAATATCGGCCCTCCTGCGAGGTCGCGCGTCTGACGCTGCAGGGCGCCCGCGTGGCCGGCCTTGTGACAGAAGCGGGCGAGTCGCTGCCGTTCGACGCAGTTGTCTCGAATGAAGATGCCGTTCGCACCTATCGAGAGCTGATCGGCGGCAGCGTCGCCCGGCGCTTCGACAAGCGGCGAACGTATGAGCCGGCCTGCTCGGGGGTCGTGCTCTATCTGGGACTCAATCGCCGTTATGAGCACCTGGCGCATCACGACTTTGTTTTTTCGCGGGATCCGCACGAAGAGTTCCACCACATTTATGAGCTGGGCCAGCCAGCCCCTGATCCAACGTGTTATCTTGCCTCCACCTCGCGGACGGAGCCTGCAACCGCGCCCGCGGGCGGGGACGCACTGTACGTGCTGGTGCACACCCCTTACCTCCGGCCACAGCATGACTGGGCAAAGATGCTGCCGGAGTATCGCCGGGTCATTCTGAACAAGCTGAAGCGGACGGCTGGCATGGAAGATATCGAATCACGCATTGTGTTTGAGCGGGCACTAACTCCGGAAGATATTCACGCGCGCTACAAGGTTCTGAATGGCGCCATCTACGGTCTCTCCAGCCACGGCCGGTGGTCGGGCGCGTTCAAGCCCGGCAACGCCAGCAGCGAGGTGGAAGGCTTGTTTCTCGCTGGTGGCGCGGCCCATCCCGGCCCGGGGATGCCCATGGTGCTGATGTCCGGGTGGATCGCCGCTGACACGCTCGATCAGAAATTCCGCGGCAGGGTGGCGGCCGCCGGCCAGGGTGGCTTGCGCGAATCCGCATGAAGCACGAAGTTGCGCGACCCTCGCGCTCACTGCTCTTTCTCTTTCACGCCTACCTGTACTGGTATGTCGGGCGCCATTTTCGCGCGCTGCGCGTCGCCAATGCGGCGCGCATTCCGGCAGAGATTCACCGCAACCCGCAGCGAGTCGTCGTCGTTCTCAACCATCCCTCCTGGTGGGATCCGTTGACCTGCATGCTGCTCTCGCGCAGCCTGTGCCAGCATGCGGATCACTACGCCCCGATGGACGCGAACGAGCTGCGCCGCTACCGGATTTTCTCGCAAATGGGATTGTTCCCCGTGGAACCTTCGTCATCGCGCGGGGCAGTACAGTTTCTGCGTGCCGGCGCTGCCATCCTTTCCCGGCCTCGCTCGGTTTTGTGGGTCACGCCCCAAGGCTCCTTTACTGATATTCGCCAGCGCCCGCCCGCCTTGCGGTCCGGCGTGGCTTCGCTCATCCTGCGCTCTCAGCCGGTGACCCTGCTGCCCCTGGCGCTGGAGTATGTTTATTGGAATGAACGGCTCCCGGAGATTCTGGCAAACTGGGGCGAACCGATACACTTCAAGATGTCCGAGGACGATATCGACACGATCCAAAGCACCATCGTCTCGGCGCTTACGACCGCACAGGACGAGTTGGCCTTGCTTGCGGCGGCCCGCGATCCCCGGCCGTTTACCACGTTGCTGTCCGGCGGCCGCGGAATCGGCAGCATCTACGGCCTTTGGGTTCGTCCACACAGCCGGCAGCCTGCGTCCGATGCCGCGAGCGAGACCCGCCCTCGATGATGATCCTCATCGCAGCGATCGCTGTCTGCGCCGCCGTACCGTGCCTGCTCTTCTGTTGGAACCTGCTTCTCTACCGGGAACCGCCGCCCGCCGAACACTCGTATGAAGTCTCCGTCCTGATTCCGGCGCGCAATGAAGAGAGCGGAATTGCCGATGCCGTGCGCAGCGTTCTGGCCTCCCGCAATCTGGAGTTCGAGCTGATCGTGATGGATGACAGCAGCACGGACCGCACAGCCGCAATTGTCCGCGAGCTGGCGGCAGGCGATCCGCGCGTGCGGCTGGAAACGGCGCCCCCGCTGCCGGTCGGCTGGAACGGGAAGCAGCACGCCTGCCAGTGCCTGGCCCTGCTGGCGCGGTATGAGCGCCTCTGTTTTCTGGATGCCGACGTGCGTGTCGCGCCGGATGCCATTGCCCGCATGGCGGCGTTTATGGATCAGACAGGCGCGGCGCTGGTCAGCGGCTTCCCGCGCGAGCTTACCGGAACATTTCTGGAGCGCTTGCTTCTGCCCCTCATCCACTTCGTGCTGCTGGCCTATCTGCCGCTGGATGCCAGCAGACGACACGCCACGCAGCCTGGACTCGCCGCCGGATGCGGCCAATTTTTGCTGGTGCAGGCCACTGCCTGGAAGGCGGCCGGCGGCCATGCGGCGATCCGCGCCACCATGCACGATGGGCTGCTGCTGCCGCAGTCGCTGCGCCGCGCCGGATATCGCACGGACCTTGCCGACCTGACCCATCTGGCCAGCTGCCGTATGTATACCACCGCAGCCCAGGTGTGGAACGGACTGGCGAAGAACGCGACCGAAGGCATGGCCGCGCCCGCGCGAATCCTTCCATTCTCGGTTCTTCTCTTCTTTGGCGAGGTTCTTCCCGCATTCCTGCTGTTGGCCGCATTTTTCCTGGCACCGCTGTCACCCTATCGCTGGGTTCTGGCCGCGTGTGTAACAACGTCGTACCTGCCGCGGCTGCTGGCAGCTAAACGCTTCCGCCAAAGCTGGATGAGCGTCCTGCTGCATCCCATTGGCGTAGCCGTCCTTCTGGCGCTGCAATGGTATGCGCTGATTCGCAAGTGGAGTGGGCACGCCGTAACCTGGAGGAATCGCGCCTATTCCTGAGCCGACCCCGTGAGATACGAGTTCCTGGATGAAGCTGCACCCAGTCCGTCCGCTCCGCGCGACAGTGCGTCCTTCGCCGGACGGCTCCGCCGCGAACTGAGCGCCCGCAACCTGGAGTGGGCCCGCAGCAAGAAGTTATCCCATGTCAGCAGCACGGGGCGAGTGCCGGCAGTGCTATATCGCGTGGATGAAACCGGCCGTCACGGCAACTTCCATCCGCAAAGCTGGCGGCAGATTCAGAAGAATGCGAACTGGGCCAGCCGATTGCAGAAGACGCACACTTCAGCGCGACGCATTCTGGTGAGTTACGAGGATGGGGGTTCGGAGCTGGATTCCTGCAACAGCTCTGACGCTTTGCTGATGAATGTCTTCTGTCATCCGGCCTCCCTGCAGCCGCAAAGCCCGGTCCGGCTGCTGCTCGGCGCTGAGCCGGAGTCCACGCCGGAGTTCGGCTACCACCCGCGAATTCCAATGCTTCGCAATCGCGTCGATACGACCGAGATCGACCTGCGGCTGGGCAATCTGCTGCTCGAAGCCAAACTGACGGAGACAGACTTTCAAGCCGCCCCCGCGCGCCTGGTCGAGCGTTACACCTGCTTCCGCGAGGTGTTCGACGTGGACAGTCTGCCGCGCGTCGATCACCGTTACGTTTCCTACCAGTTAATTCGGGGAGCGCTGGCCGCGTGGCAGCAGCCGGAGGCCCGGTTTGGAGTGCTCTGCGACGCGCGGCGGCCGGACCTGATCGCCGCCTGGTATCGGGTGCTCCAGGCGGTTCCGCTGGCCGATCTTCGCTGCCGCCTGTTTCTGTTGACCTGGCAGGAGGTGGCCGCCCGCTGCGCTCCCGGGCTGCGCCGATGGCTGGCCGCGAAGTACGGCATCACCGCCGGCTGACGAGCGACCGGCGCGCAATGCCGGTTGGCGCGCAGTGAGCGGTCGTCATAAAAGCTCGACTCTCAGGGTCCGATTCCTGCAGTTGCGCGGTTAGGATATTAGATAGCGTATGAAAGCCCTTTCAATCGATCTTGGCGGGTCACACGCCGCCCTCGCCGTTCTGGAAGACCACACGATTCTGGCTTCAGAAGAAGTCGCTGTCGATGCAACCCTGGGCCTGGCGCCTGTTCTTCCCGCCCTGGCGGCTACGCTGCATCGGCTGCTGCATAAAACGGGCGCGAAGCCGGCTGATTGCGCGGGATTGGCGATCAGCATCTGCGCCATGGCGCAGCGTGACCGCGTCGTCGCCACGAATGGAAAGTTCGACGACGCCCCGCATCTAGATCTGGCCGCCTGGTGACGCGAAGAATTCGTCCTTCCGCTGGCGCTGGAGAATGACGCGCGCGTGGCGCTGCTGGGCGAGTGGTACGCCGGTGCAGGACGCGGGGCGGATGACCTAGTAATGATTACATT
>JAJXUS010000199.1 GCA_021782675.1 Acidobacteriota bacterium | reverse complement strand
CTTCGATTCAAGTGCTGAGCACTTGAATCGAAGCCGTTGCGGTCTGGAACCCCAGCGCGGAGGCGGTGACTTCGAACTTGTCCGGCTTGAGAAACGAGGCAACGAAACGCCCATCGGCATTTGAGGTCAGATTGACCACCGCACCCGTCTGCTGGTCCTTCACCGTTACCGCTGCGTCGGGTACTACCGCACCGGTCAGATCAACCACCAGGCCGTTGATGCTGCCGGTTACTGCCGTTTGCGCGCGAACCACGGGTTGCAGCAGCACGCTCGCGGCGATTGCGAGGAACAGGGCAAAAAACAGACGTCTGTGCGGGTTTCCCCATCTTTGATTGAAACTGAAATTCATTGTCACTGGCCTCCCAGCCACGTGGGAACATCGTTGGTGGAGCATGGAATTGCTCCGCATCTCGAAGCGGATGCGGTCTTAATTCCACGTTGGCCCTTTTGGTGGTCAGGTTCAATATCCACTTGACGCTGATTTGCCATACCACTTAGGATCGCGGCCATGAAGCGCGTTGCATCCGTCCTTCTTCCAGCCATCGGGGTGGATCGCTCGCTGCCCACTCCCTTACACCGCCAGATTTATGACGCGTTTCGCATGGCCGTATCCCACGGGGATCTGCGGCCTGGGCAGCGCGTGCCGTCCAGCCGGGAGCTTGCGGAGGAGCTGAAGATCTCCCGATTCCCGGTGGTGAATGCTTACGCGCAGTTGATGACGGAGGGATATCTCGAAACCTGGGTTGGCGCGGGGACTGCGATCTCTCGCGTGCTCCCGGAGAGAAGACTGGAGGCCGAAGCGGTAAAGACTCCAATCATCCATCGAACAGAATCGCCGCGCGCGACCGCGCATCGGATGGAAGACCTGACGCCGACGCGTCCGCTTCCCTGGTTACGAGGGACGGGCTCGTTCCGGGTGGGAGAGGTGGCTGCCGATGTGTTTCCTTTCAAGATATGGGCGGTTCTGGCCGTACGCTCTGCCCGCCGGCTGGCTGCCGACGCTTTGCAAAACAGCGACGCGATGGGCTACCCGCCGCTCCGCAGCGCCATTGCCGAGTATCTAAGGACCTCCCGCAGGCTTCGCTGTGAAGACTCTCAGATCATGATCGTCAACGGCACGCAGCAGGCGCTGCACATCTGTGGCCTGGCGTTGCTGGAGCCGGGCGCGCCGATCTGGATGGAGGAGCCAGGGTATGGTTTTGCGCGGGATGCTTTGAGCTTTTCGCGATGCCGCTTCATCCCGGTTCCTGTCGATCGCGAGGGACTGAATGTCCGGCAGGGTATTCGCATGTGCCCGAAGGCGAAAGCGGCGCTCGTTACGCCTTCTCATCAGTTTCCGCTGGGTGTGACGATGAGCCTGCAGCGCCGGATGGAGCTGTTGAACTGGGCCTCATCCAGCGGAGCCTGGATTCTGGAAGACGACTACGACAGCGAGTTCCGCTATGAGAGTCCGCCGTTGGCGTGTATGCAGGGATTGGATGTTGACGCACGCGTCATCTATCTGGGGAGCTTCAGCAAGGTTTTGTTTCCAGCTTTAAGAATCGGATATCTGGTCTTGCCGCCGGACCTGGTAGCCGCCTTCCGAGCCATTCGCCTGTCCGTCGACTTTTCGCGGGCATCCTTTGAACAGCGGGTTCTGACGGACTTTCTTGCGGAAGGGCACTTTGCAAGGCATTTGCGGCGGATGCGGTTGACGTACTCCGAGCGGCGGACCGCGCTGGTTGAAAACATTCAGCGACAGTTAGGCGCTGACTTTCCGGTTGTCGGCGATGATGCAGCCATCCAGCTTGTGATGAAGTTACCGGGAGGCTTCCGAGATCGGGAGCTGGCGGACCGCGCGGCGAAACAGAATCTTTGGCTATGGCCGCTTTCCGCAACGTATTTTGCGTCGAAGCCGCAGTCCGGATTTGTGCTCGGCTTTGGGGGAACGCCGGCGGAGACAATGCCGCGTGCGGTCAGCAGGCTGAAGGCGCTGTTGGATGGCGAGCGGTCATCCATTCCTGCTGCAGATCCCCGCTGAAATCTTTGGTCCGCTCAGTCGGAAGCTTTAAACGCCGACGGGGAAGGGCTTGGCGGCGGCCTCGTCAAGGCTGCCCGCATCCGAACGGAACCGGTCGAAGGCTCCCTGGAGAATGCTTAAAACCGCGGTGTAGCCGTAGCCGAACGTAAAGAGGAAGAGAAACGGCACCGTGATGTAGTTGCCATTGTCGATGGCGTACCAGATGGTGGCGGCAAAATACGCGCTGATAGCCAGCTCGATCCACGGCAGCCATCCCAGCCGCTTGCGATATTTGGCGGCTTGCGATTTCTCGCCCCGCTTTTGCACTCGGTACTTTGGAGTGCGTTTAAAGCTGCTTTTTACGCCAAACAGCGCTTCCATCACCGCGCGGGAGTTGGTCAGAGTAAGGCCCACGCCTCCGACAGCCATCACGAAAGGCAGGTAGAGCAGCGCCTTGTACCACTTGCCCGGAAAAAGTTCTTTCTGCGAGACCAGATAGAACGATGAGACGGAGCAGGTGGACGCGACGAAAAGCGGCAGGTCGATCCACAACATCTGAAACCATCCCTGATAGAAGCGGATGATCATGACGGGCATGAGAACAATCGACAGCAGCACCATGAGTGGGTAGCTGATGTTGGCCGTCAGGTGGTAAAAGGCTTCCAGCTTGTTATGAAAGGGAATGTCAGAGCGCAGGATGCGTGGCAGGATTTTCTTTGAGGTCTGGATGAGACCCTTGGCCCAGCGCGCCTGCTGGGTTTTGAAGGCGGTCATTTCGATGGGCAGTTCGGCCGGGCATTCCACGTCCTGCAGATATTTGAAGCGCCAGCCCTTCAACTGGGCGCGATAGCTCAGGTCGGTGTCTTCGGTCAGCGTGTCGTGCTGCCAGCCTCCAGCCTCGTCGATGGCCGCGCGACGCCACATGCCAGCGGTGCCGTTGAAGTTAAAGAAGACCTTCGCGCGCGATCGGCCGCCGTGCTCCAGCACAAAATGACCATCCAGCAGAATGGCGGAGACCTGCGTCAGAAAGCTGTAATCGCGGTTCAGATGCGTCCACCGCGTCTGCACCATTCCGATGTTCGGCTCGGCAAGATGATGCACGACACGCATCAACCAGTCGGAGGGCGGAATGAAGTCCGCGTCAAAGATCGCGATCAGTTCGCCTTTCGCGGTCTTCAGGCCATTGTCGAGCGCACCCGCCTTGTAGCCGTGGCGATTCGTGCGATGGATGTAAAGGATGGGCTGGGGCGGCAGGCCGTTCCAGCCATCTTTGTAGCGCTCGACGATGTTGGCGGCGACTTCGCGCGTCTCGTCGGTAGAGTCATCGAGCACCTGAATCTCCAGGCGGTCCCGCGGATAATCAAAACGGCATACCGCGTCAATCAGGCGATCAACGACATACTGTTCATTGAAGATCGGAAGCTGAACGGTGATGAACGGCAGCTCCGCAAACCGTTGCGCCGGCTCCCGAGTCGCGTTCTTTTTGTTGCGGTAATAGAGCCACACCAACTGATAGCGATGGATGCCATAAAAGGCCAGCACGACCATCAGGATGAAGTAGGGGGTCAGCAGTGAAGCGTCAAACCAGTTAAAGCTGTAGAGCGGCGCAAAAATCTGGTGCACGGCCCACTGCTCGCGAAAGTAGTGGACGACCGGGTTTTCCTGGGAAGTCAGAAGAATGGCGCTGAGAAGATGCATGTTTGCCGGTGTCATCCCTGGAAGCGCGCTCAAAACCATGTGGAAAGCTTACCCTCCGGGGAGGGTCTGAGCCTATTGTACGTTGGAGCATATTCCTGCGGGCATACCATGCGAAGCCCCCGGGCGGCCTTCCCGGATATAATCCGCGCCATGCCGATATTTACGCCGAGCACGATCGCGGCCCTGGTGATAGCGGCCAGTTTCGCCGCGGGCCTGAATGTTTATGCGACGGTGCTCACCCTGGGTCTGCTGGCACATGCGCACTGGGTGGTGTTGCCTGCGGGGCTGGAAGTTCTGGCGGACTGGTGGGTGATCGGCGCCAGCGGTGCAATGTTTGCGATGGAGTTTGTCGCGGATAAGGTTCCCGGGATCGATATGCTCTGGAACGCGCTGCACACCTTTATCCGCGTTCCTGTGGCGGCCCTGCTGGCATACCGTGCGGCCAGTCATCTTTCGCCGCAGATGCAGTTGCTGGCGACGTTTGCCGGCGCGGGGATTGCTCTGATTGCGCACAGCAGCAAAACGGCAGTTCGTGCGATTGTGACGCCCAGCCCGGAGCCGGTTTCAAACATAATGCTGAGCGGGTCAGAGGACGCGTTGGCCATTGGCGTCACCTGGCTGGCGACGGCGCATGCGTGGATCGCCGCCGGCATTGCCCTTGCATTTTTGCTGCTCGCCGTGGTGATGGCTCGATCGATCGTCCGCGCGTTTCGGGCGATCCGCCGTCGGATGCAGCCCGCATCGCAGGCAGGGATCGGTCAGCTCAAAAACATGGTGCGATAGAGCGTGTCGCGCTGCACGGGACGGAATCCGGCATCGCGAATGACGTGGCGCAGTTCTTCTTCCGTGGTGCAGTTGGAAGTACCGGCCGCCTTCACCACGTTTTCTTCCAGCATGACCGAGCCGACATCGTTGCCGCCGAACCGCAGGCCCATCTGCAGAACCTTCAGTCCCTGTGTGACCCAGCTCGACTGAACATTTTCAATGTTGTCGAGGTAAAGGCGCGAAATCGCCAGCATCTTGAGGTATTCGACGGCTGTGGCCTCTTCCCAGCCGCGGCCACCGAGCGCGGTGTTGTGCGGCTGAAAGCTCCATGGGATGAAGGCGGTGAAGCCGCCGGTCTCTTCCTGCAGCCTTCGAACGGTCTCAAAGTGATTCACCCGCTGCTCGAAGGTCTCACCCACGCCGAACATCATGGTCGCGGTGGTACGCATGCCAAGCTGATGCGCAGTGCGATGCACCAGCACCCAGTCTTCCGTACCGCACTTCAGCCGGGCAATGCGATGGCGCACGGCATCATCCAGAATTTCTGCACCACCGCCGGGG
>JAJXUS010000198.1 GCA_021782675.1 Acidobacteriota bacterium | reverse complement strand
GGTAGGCGAGGCCGGGGGCGGTGGCGCGGACGGGAGCGGGGGCGAGCTCGGTGAGGTAGGCGGGGACGACTCCCCAGGCGCCCTGCACCATGAACTGCATGAGGACGGCTCCCGCGCCGAGGGCGACGGCGGTGTGGCCGTAGGCGTAGAGCGGAATGACGGGGATGGACAGCAGCGCGGCGGCGACGATGGCGCGCTTGCGTCCCCACCGCTCAGAGAGCGCGCCGAAGACGAATCCACCGGCAATGGAGCCGAGGCCGTAGAGCACTCCGATGAGGCCCACGATCTGTGGAGTCAGTCCCATGTGGACGGCCAGGAATGTGGGATACAGATCCTGGGTGCCGTGGGAGAAGCTCATGAAGGCGGTCATGAGCAATACCAGAAAGAGAAACGTGGGCAGGAACGCCAGCAGGTGCGCGGGAATTGCCGGTCCCGCGTGGGGCACGGCGCGCTTTTTTGCCCCGGCGAGCCAGATGGGCGACTCCTCGACGCGCGTCTGGACATAGAGGACGAGCAGCGCGGGAGACGCTCCGAGGATAAAGAGGCCGCGCCATCCGATGGAGTGGAAGAACAGGGCAAAGGCCGCGGAGGCAAGGATGGAGCCGAACGCGTAGCCCTCCTGGAGAATGCCGGAGAATGCGCCGCGGCCCTCTTTGGGCAGGGTCTCGAAGGTGAGCGCAGCGCCGACGCCCCACTCGCCGCCCATGGCAAAACCAAACAGTGCCCGCAGCACCAGCAGCACGGTCATCGACGGCGCAAAGGCGCAGGCCAGCTCAATGACAGAGAAGCTGAGGATATTGATGATGAGCACGGGCCTGCGGCCGTAGCGGTCTGCCAGCATGCCGAAGACCACTGCGCCGACGGGGCGGAAGGCCTGGGTGAGAAAGACCGCGCCCATCACGGCGGATGGTTTGGTGCCAAAGTCCGAGGCGATGGCCTTGACGCAGAAGATGAGCAGGAAGAAGTCGAGGCTGTCGAGTGTCCAGCCGAGAAAGGAGGCTACGAAAGCGTTGCGCTGGGAACTGCTAAGGCCCCTGAAGTCACGAACGAAGGACATTGGCGGAAGCATACCAGACGATTCAGTGGTATGGCGCGGCTTGCGGTGAAGCTGAGGTGCGGTGCGGGCAGGTCATATTTGCAGGGGCTTCAGTCGTGGCCTAAGATTCAGGTGCAGCCCACATGGGGACTTTGAGATGCGGAAACTGGCTCTGCTGTTGTTGTTGACGGCGATCGCCCTGCCGGCGATGGCCGCCAAACGAGTTACGGTGGAGCAGTTGGAGCAGGTACTGGCCGCCGCACAGGGCAAGAAGGACGCCAAGGTTGCGCAGCAGCTCTCCAACCTGGAACTGACCGAGCGGCTGAGCGGGGCGCGGCTTGTGCGCTGGGAGGCGAAGCTGCCGGGCGCGGAGTCGCGGCGCGCGCTGGTGGTGCTGGCGGATATGTCGGCGTTTCTGGCGCCCCCGGCGGCGGAGATTCCCGCGACGGCCGCGCCGGATGTGGCCACGCAGCAGAAGATCATGGCGATGGCTGTGGACTATGCGGTGAAGACCATCCGCAATCTTCCGAACCTCATTGCAACGCAGGACACGATCCACTTTGAAGATACGCCGTCCGTGCAGCGCGCGGACGCTTCGATCACGATGTATGCGCCGCTGCACGCCGTGGGACGGTACACGAGCACGGTTCTCTATCGCGATGGCCGCGAGGTTGTGGATTCTGGCGCGAAGAAGGGCAGGAAGCAAGGAACAGCGACGCCGTCGCTGGCGACCTCGGGCGTGTTCGGGCCAATTCTTGGAACGGTGCTGGTGGATGCCGGCCAGGGCAAGATTGCGTGGAGCCACTGGGAGCAGGGCGCGGCGGGTCCGGTGGCGGTGTTCAGCTTTGCCGTGCCCACGAGCGAGTCGCATTATCAGGTCGAGTTCTGTTGCGTCGCCGGAAACTACGGTGATGGCGTCTTCAAGGAATTTTCCGGCTACCACGGCGAGATTGCGGTTGATCCGTCGAGTGGAGCGATTCTGCGGCTGACGCTGGAGGCGGACCTGCGGCCCTCGGCTCCGCTGGCTACCTCAGACATTCTGGTGGAATACGGGCCGGTGGAGATTGGAGGCAAGACGTACATTTGCCCGGTGAAGAGCATTTCTGTAACGCGTGCGCCGCCGGCAGCGCCGACGCTGCAGAACTATCGCGGCTCGCTGCTGGACAACAACGGATCGGCTGGATGGTCCGCCGATGGAAAGCATCGCGAACGGCAACAAACGCTTTTGAACGATGTGGTGTTTGAGCAGTATCACGTGTTTCGCACCGAGGCGCGGATGCTGACCGGCGAGAACACGGGAGAGGCCGCGCATGCGGCTGCACCTGCGGCTGGCGCGGGTGTTGCAGCAACTGCCGCCGCACCGGAAAAGCAGGAGACACCTGCGCGGACTGAGGCTCCCGCATCGGCTGCGGCTGCGCCTGCGGTTCCGGCTGCGCCTGCGGTTGCGGATGCGGCTGCGGTTGCGGATGCGGCTGCTGTTCCAGCGACGGCCGCGGCTGCACCAGCCCCGACGCCGGAGCCGGCGACGCCTGAGATCAGCGTGGCGGAGACGGCGGCGCTGCCGGATGTGCCTGCGGCTGCAAGCGCGACCGCGCAGGGGAAGAGCTTTACGCTGCGCGTGATGACGCGACTGGTGGACGTGGACGTGGTGGCGCTGGATAAGAAAGGCCGCCCGGTCACGGACCTGAAGCCGGACGATTTTGAACTCTACGACAACGGACGAAAGCAGGCGGTGCGATTTTTCAGCCAGGCGGGCGCGGCGTCTGCTGCGCAGATGACGCAGAGGCAGACGGCGTCGGCAACGGACCAGGGGGTCTTCTCGAATCGCAAGGGAGAGATTGCGGAGGCGATGCCCGGGGGCGGAGCGACGGAAGGCAGCGCGACGATTCTGCTGGTGGATGCGAGGAATCTGGCGTGGACGGATTTGACGTATGCGCGTGAGCAGATGCTGAAGTTTCTGGAGAAGCTGCCGGCGAGCGAGCGCGTGGGGCTGTATGCGCAGGGCGCTCGCGGGTTCCAGGTGATGGTGGAAACGACGGCGGATCACGCATTGCTCGCGTCGAAGCTGCGCACCTGGATGCCAAATGCGCGTTCTCTGGCGGCGGCGCAGGAGGAAGAGCAGCGGAACCGGCAGCAGATTGACACGGTGCTGCACGCAGAAGATTTGCAGAACGTAAACGGGAGCACGAACGCTCCGGGGCTCACGACGACGATGTCTGATCCGCAACTGCGCGACTTCGGCGGGAATCCGGGGCGGGATGCGCTGGTGATTCTGGTGGGCGTGGCGCGGCATCTGGCGGCCATTCCGGGGCAAAAGAACCTGGTGTGGGTGGCGAGCGACAACGTGCTGGCGGACTGGAGCGATCAGGCCGCCGGGACCGAGGCGGGCGGCAAACACATCGAGGGCTTTGCACTGCGCGCGCAGGATGCACTGAACGACGCGCACGTAAGCGTGTTTCCGCTGGACGCATCGCAACTGGAAACGATGACGACGGATGCGAGTCTGGCGAACTCGAGCGTGGAACTGTCACCGAGCGTGACCGCGCCACCGCCGCACCAGGGAGGCATGGCCGGACCGGGGCTTGGCCGCACGACCGCCGAAATGCAGCAGGATATTCATCCGATACGCGGGGCGATACAGGAGCTGGCGCAAGGCACCGGTGGCCGCGTCTTTCGCCGGGCAGGCAGCATTGCGGCGAGCCTGAACGAAGTCATCGAGGACGGGCGGGCGGCTTATCTGCTGGGCTTCTCGCCCGACACGCCGGCCGACGACCAGTATCATGCGCTGACGGTGAAGGTGACCGGGCGGCGCGGCGTTGCCGTGCGCTACCGCACGGGCTATCTCTACGCAAAGGAGCCGGCCACGATGAAGGAGCGCTTCCGCGAGGCGATTTGGCAACCGCTGGATGTGAGCGGAATTGCCGTGAGCGCGCGCCCAGAGGCGGCCTACACGGGAGCCATTCTGAAGCTGAACATCGCCATCAACGACCTGGCGCTGCAACTAGTCGGCGGCAGGTGGAAAGACCGGCTGGATATCTTTGTCGTTCACCGGGGCGTGGATGACCTGCACGCACGCATCACCGGCCGGACCATGATGCTGGCCCTGCTGCCCGCGACCTATCAAAGCCTGCTGGAGAAGGGTGTTCCATTCAACCAGTTTGTAGAGCGAGGCGAGGACTCGGGGTCTGTGCGCATTCTGGTGGTCGATGAGAACTCGGGGCGGATGGGTTCGGTGACGCTTCCGGCGGCGATTCTGCAAGGGAAGCCCTGAAGCGGACGCGGTCGGGCGATCCACTGCGCGGAGCGCGTTTCAAAAAAAACCGACAGGCTTGCTTATTTTGCGGCGTTTAGATGCCGGGGGCAAGGCCCTGACTGATCGGGAGCGGGCGGCAGAAAATATTTGTTGCAACTAATATCTGCCTTGTGGCGTCCAAAAAGCACGAGCATGTTCCGCGCGGCGCACTGGGGCTTCCCCGCTGGCGCGGCTCTCTCCGGCTCCGGCATCCCGGCTCAGCCGGTCATCCCAAGCGGCCCATGGCCCATATTGAAAGGAATTTGATTGATGAAGCGTTTGGCACTTCTCACTGGCATATGCGCGCTCGCGGCTCCCCTGGCCGTGGCGCAGACTTCCACCTGGGTTCCCGACAAGCCGCACAGCGAGGTTGACTTCTCGATTCTGCACATGAGCCTGTCAAAGGTGCGCGGCCACTTTGGCAACATCGGCGGAACGATTGTGACGAGCGATGCGGATATCACCAAGTCCACCGTGAACATCACGATTGACACGACGACCGTGGACACGGGCGTGAGCATGCGCGACGCGGACATCAAGAGCTCCAACCTGTTTGACACGGCGCAGTATCCGACGGCGACGTTCGTGAGCACGAGCGTGGCGAAGCACGGCGACGGCCTCACCGTGAACGGCAACCTGACGCTGCATGGCGTGACGAAGCCCGTAGTGCTGGAAGTGGAAGGCCCGACGGGTCCGGTTCCCGGCATGGACCACAAGCCGCA
>JAJXUS010000197.1 GCA_021782675.1 Acidobacteriota bacterium | reverse complement strand
CCAGCAGCAGCGCGTCGCGCATCCGCCCGCCGCCACCGGAGCGCGAAGCTCTGGATCCACTCTTCATCGCGGAATTCGGATCGGTCCTCCACACCTGCCGCGCTGGAGCGATGCCAAAGGCAACGCCCGTCGCCACGGAGAGCACCACCGCGAAGACGTACACCCACGCATCCGGATGAACGATGATCTGGCCGCCGAAATCCGATACCGGGTTCCACTGATTGATGCTTCCGAGCAGCGAGACGGCCATTGCGACTCCGGCCGCGCCCCCCAGCAGCGACACCACGACCGACTCCGAAAGCAGTTGGCGGAGAATGCGGCTGCGCCCCGCACCGACGGCTACGCGCACAGCCAGCTCCCGGCTGCGATCGGAAACGCGCGCGCTGAACAGGCTTGCAAGATTGACGCACGCCGCCAGCAACACCAGCCCGGCCAGCAGCATAACCCCCCAAAGAAACGCGCGGGCGGGACCGCCGAGGATGTCGCCCATCAATCCAGGACGAGTGAGTTTGTAATCCAGGTCTCCGTCCGATTTCGGATAGGTCGCTGCCAAAACCTGCGCCAGGGCATGGATGTTCGCAGCGGCCGCTGCCCGCGTAACGCCGGGCTTCAGCCGCCCGATGATCCAGATGTTCTGGTTGCCGCGATCTTCCAGCCAGGAGGTGCCGTCAAGCTGCGGCTGATTCATCACCGGCGCCCAGAACTGCGGCGCAAAGTAGCGTTCCGTGCCGGTAAAGCCCTTCGCCGCGACCCCCACCACCACATACGGAGCCTTGTTGAGATGGACGGTTTTCCCGACGATGCTTCGATCTCCGGCAAAGAGCCCGCGCCAGCAGTCGTAGCTGAGAACCACGTACGCGCTCGCCCCTGGGTGAGTATCGTCTGCCGGCTGCAGCAGCCGTCCCAGGTAGGGTCTGGTCCCGAGCGTCTCAAAGTAGTTCCCGCTGACCAGCAGGCCCCACAACGGCTGCGCCTGGCCGGAAGCCTCCATCCCCGCCTGCTCGATGCGAAACATGGCGAGGGAGGAGAACGTGGAGTTGCGGTCGCGCAGGTCGCGGTACACAGGATAGGAGCTGACGCCGAACGGGTTTCCCCTGGCCTGCAGAAACACCACCCGGTCCGGGTGCGAGAAATGGAGCGGCTGCAGCAGCAGCGAGTTCAGGACGCTGAAAACCACCACATTGGCGCCAATCCCGAGCGCCAGCGTGATGACCGCCGTGGCGGCGAAACCGGGCGAATGCTTGAGCCGGCGAAGGGCGTAGCGAAGATCGAGCAGGAGACTCATCATAGCGGGCACTCCGGTACGAAGGAGTTATTGCACGCAAATGGCCGAAGCAGCGCCGGCAGAACTGCCTGTTAGCACACGGGTTTCGAACTCTATCGGTGCTTCGCAGTGTCCAAAAAACGAAAGCCGCTGTCCAAAACCGGACAGCGGCTCGGGAAAATCGGTTTCTCCCCCACTCAAGCCAACCAAAGGCTTGAATGGGGCACCTGCCTCGCCCTTCTTTCTGTCATTCCCGAAGGGAATCTGCTGTCGCTCTGGTCCTTGCCCTTCTTTCCGTCATTCCCGAAGGGAATCTGCTGTTTTCCCCGAACGCGTTCTCCGGCAGGAAAGCTCCCGGACGCATGGGACGCCGCCCTCAGATCTGCATCACTTCTTTTTCCTTGGCCTTGCAGAGGTCTTCCATCCGCTTGATCTCGTCGTCGGTCAGCTTCTGCATCTCTTCGAGCGCGCGCTTCTCATCGTCTTCTGAGATCTTCTTGTCCTTGGCGGCCTTCTTGACCATTTCATTGCCGTCCCGGCGAATGTTGCGGATGGCCGTGCGATGCTCTTCCAGCACTTTGTTCAGGTGCTTGACGGCCTCTTTGCGGCGCTCCTCGGTCATGGGCGGGATGGGGATGCGCACCACCTTGCCGTCATTCCGCGGATTGAAGCCCTGCGGCGCGGCGCGCAGCCCCTTTTCGATTTCACCGATCAGGGTCGGGTCATACGGCTGCACCACCAGCAACTGCGCCTCCGGCGCGCTCAACTGACCCACCTGGTTGAGGGGCATCTCCGAGCCGTAGGCCATCACCTTCACCGGGTCCAGCATGTGGACGCTGGCGCGGCCGGTGCGGATGGAGTTCATGTTTTCGCGGAAGTCCTCCACCGCCTTGTCCATACGCGTCTTCAACTGCTGATATTGGTCTTTCAGGGCCGGGAGCCCGGCCATCGTTCCAGCCATGATCCGCTACCTCTCGCTTTCTCCCATTGATTGTAACCAACCGTCGGCAGCCGGCCGGAGCGGGCTGCGACCTTCCGGCGGACCGCGCATCCACCAGCCGCGCAGCGCCCTCACGATAAAATGAAGGGCAGGCCAGGAACACCTTTTTCCAACCTATGCATACTTGTCCTGTTTGTACGAACCCGTTGAGTTCGACGCGCTCCTTTTTCAGCGCCGGCGTGCGGGGTTTTTTTCGCTGTCCCATCTGCCGCGGTCACCTGCAGATGCACGGCCGCGTGATTCCGGTAGCGGCGGCACTTCTGGTAGCGCTTGGGTTCCTTGGGCTGGACCTGAGCGGCTACGCCGACGTGACTCTCGCCACCTGGTGGTGGGATGCCTTCCAGATCTTTTCCGTGCTCTTCGCGCTGTTCCTGCTGCTCAACTGGCTGATGCGCATTGACCGGCGGCAGCCGATGCGGAAGTTTGTCGTCTGAGCGACGGACCAGGAAAAAACAAAAGCAGATTCCCTGCGGGAATGACAGCCAGAAGAGCAAGAGAACACGGCGGATTCCCCGCGGGAATGACAGCAAGAAAAAGCGGTTATGCGAGGACGGTGAGTCCCGTAGACGCGGCCTGTTCATGCGCGTGGTACGAAGACCGCACCAGCGGACCGGACTCCACGTGGCGGAAGCCCATCCGCAGCGCCTCCTCTTTCATCCACGCAAACTCCTGCGGCGTGTAGATACGCGTCATTGGCAGGTGGTCCTTGGACGGCCGCAGATATTGCCCGATGGTCAGAATGTCGGTACCGACCTGCGCCAGGTCGCGGAAGACATCCATCAGCTCATGCATCTCCTCGCCCAGCCCGACCATGACGCCGGACTTGGTGACCAGCTTCGGATTCAGTTCCTTGGCGTACTCCAGCAGGCGCAGCGTGCGCTCGTAGCGCGCGCCGGAGCGCACAGCCCGATACAGACGCGGCACAGACTCCGTATTGTGGTTCAGCACCTCGGGCGCGGCCTCGACGACGACCTCGATCGCGGCCTCGCTGCCCTGAAAATCGGGAATCAGCACCTCCACCTGGCAGTCGGGCGCCAGGCGGCGAATCTCTGTGATGACCAGCGCAAAGGCGCGCGCGCCACCGAGAATATCGTCATCGCGGTTCACGCTGGTGATGACAGCATGCTTCAAGCCCAGCGCAGCTACGGCCTGCGCAACGCGGCTGGGTTCGTCGAAGTCGATCGGCTCCGGCCGTCCCTTGGGCACCGCACAAAAGCCGCAGCGGCGGGTGCATAGATTGCCCAGCATCATGAAGGTCGCGGTCTTGTGGTTCCAGCATTCGCCAATGTTCGGGCAGTGCGCAGACTCGCAGACGGTATGCAGGTTCAGGCTGCGCGCCAGCCGCTTCAGGTCATGGAACGTCTCCCCCATGGGGGCGCGGGCCTTCAGCCACTCGGGTTTGGGCTGCGGCTTCTTCGGCGCAAGATCGATCTGAACCAGTCCGGTAGCGGCGCTCATAGGGAACTCACTATTGTACGCGGAACCCAGCGCGGGTCACCGACGGGTGCGCAACGGCTTACCATCAAGGGAGATGCCCACCCGCAAACCAAAGCCCGCTGCCCCGCCCCGCACTTTCGACGACGACGTACCACCGCCGCCCGCGAAAGAATCCTCTACCGCCGATGCCCCTCGCTCCGGCGCCATCGTTGCCGTTACCCGTCGCGCCGCCGAGCGCGTCCGCAACGGTCATCCGTGGGTCTACGCCTCCGACATTGCGGAGCGCATTCCCCCCGCCGGCGATGCGGCGATCGGGAGCGGGTCCGTGGTGACGGTGGCACAGGCGCAGGGCGCGCTGCTTGGCTCGGCCCTCTACAGCAGCACGTCGCAGATTGCGCTGCGCATGGTCTCGGACGGCATCCTGGCCAGCCGCGAAGAGTTTCTGGCGCTGCTGGAAGAGCGCCTGCGCCGGGCCATCGGCTGGCGGCAAGACTGGCTGGCCCGAACACCTGACACCGATGCCTGCCGTCTGGTCTTCAGCGAAGCCGATGCGCTGCCCGGCATCATGCTCGACCGCTACGGCGATCTGGTGATTCTGCAACTGCTGACGCAGGGGACCGCGCAGCCGGATGTGCGGTCGCTGGTGCGGGACGTGGTGCGGCAGATGCTCAATCCCGCGGCATTGGTGGAGCGGCCAGACCCGCGTATCCGCGAGCTGGAGCAGCTCCCCGCACCGGCAGCGGCTCCCCTGTTTGCGCGCGATGAGAATGCACCGAAGACCGTGACGCAGTTCCTGCTGAACGGACTGCGTTTCCACTACGACGCCAACTCCGGCCAGAAGACCGGCGCCTTTCTGGATCAGCGGGAGAATTACCGCGCGGCGGAACAGTACGCCCATGGCCGCGGGCTCGATGTATGCACGTATCAGGGCGGGTTTGCGCTGCACCTGGCGCGGCGCTGCGCGCACGTCACCGGCGTGGATGTCTCGCGGGCTGCGCTGGAGGTCGCCGAGCGCAACCTGGAAGCCAACCGCGCGCAACTCACCGCCGATGGCGGCGTTGCGTGGATTGAAGCCAATGCCTTCGACCTGCTGCGCGACTGGAGCGACAGCGGCGAAATGTTCGACACCATCGTGCTGGACCCACCCGCCTTCGCGAAGTCAAAACGCGCGGTGGAGGGCGCCGTGCGCGGCTATAAGGAGCTGAATCTGCGCGCGCTGAAGATGCTGCGTCCCGGCGGCACGCTGGTCACCTGCTCCTGCTCACACCACGTGTCACTGGCGGAGTTTCAGGCGGCCGTCGCGTCGGCCGCCGCGGATGCGAAGCGCCGCGTCCGGCTGCTGGAGGTGCGCGGCGCCGC
>JAJXUS010000196.1 GCA_021782675.1 Acidobacteriota bacterium | reverse complement strand
AACTTCCTGTTTATCGCCGGCATGTGGTTCCAGGACCTGTTCAATTACGACTTCCGCCGTACGGAGCAGTGCATCATTCCTTATGCGACTCAGGAAGGCGAGATCAGCTTCTGTGCGTACAACACTGGCGTGGGCTGGCGCAACATCATCGAGAAGATGCACATGACGGCCACGCTCACCAAGTGGTACGAAGAGCATGGACGGCACGAGATCTTCGCCGGCGGCCGCAAAGTAGGCATGGCCGATACGGAGAACAAGCTGGTGCTGAACGATGCACACGTTCAGGCTGCGGCCAACGATACTCTCGACAAGCTGGGCATCGCTAAAAATGCCCGCGAAGAGAAGATTCGTGCCCGCGACAGCAAGCTGAAGAACGAAGCTGAAAACGCCCGCATGGCAAAGCTCTACCGCGAACACATCCTCGGCGAAAAGCCGCAGGAAAACTTCGTGTCGCTCGACAGCCTGAAGGGTATCGCTCCAGCGAAGCCCAAGGCGGAAGAGCCGGTGATGGGCGACTAATCGCTCTGCATCTTCGGCAGTAACTGAAAGGCCGCCTGCAGGCGGCCTTTCTGCTGTGCGAAGATCACCGGCGGAGGTATCATCGGCTGCATGGAACGCCGGGCAAGGACGAACACACAGCGGGCGGAGTTTCGCCAGATGCTGCTTGCCTGGTACCCCGAACACGCGCGCGACCTGCCCTGGCGTCACACGCGGGACCCCTACCGCATTTGGATCTCCGAGGTGATGCTGCAGCAGACCCGGGTCGCTACGGTCATTGAGCGCTATACGCGGTTCACCGAAAAGTTTCCTTCCTTGCTCTCGCTGGCGCTGGCCCGGCAGGAGGATGTGCTCGCGCTCTGGAGTGGACTTGGCTATTACAAACGCGCACGTCTCTTGCACGACGCGGCCCGGCTGGTGGTTGCGGAACATGGCGGATCGCTGCCGCAGACGGCAGCGGAGCTGCGCAAGCTGCCGGGCGTAGGCGCATATACGGCGCCCGCGATTGCCAGTATTGCGTATGGTGAGCCGATTGCGGTCGTTGACGGCAACGTGGAGCGAGTGCTGACCCGGCTGCAGGCCCTGGATGCCGATGGACAGCGGCCGACGGCTGGTACGCTGCAGGCACGTGCGGATGAGCTGCTGGATCCTGAATCCCCCGGCATTTTTAATCAGGCCATGATGGAGCTGGGAGCTACGATCTGCCTGCCGCGAACGCCTCTCTGTACCGTATGTCCGGTCTATGTTTATTGCCGCACGCGCGGAGAGCATACGCCGCGTCCGCGCACTCAGATTGTCAGCCGGCAGGCGAGCTACCTTCTGTGGCGCCGGCCGTTCCGTGGGCAAACCAGCCGCGTGGCGGTGCTGCTGGTCAAGCGGCCGGAGAGCGCCGCCCTGATGCCGGGCATGTGGGAGCTGCCGGAGCTGCCCGAACCGCCGGAGCAGCAGCCGATTCTTCGCGTGCGGCACGCCATCACAACCTCCAATTATTACGTCTCAGTATTTGCGGGCGACGGGCAGATCGGCATTACGACCCCTTCCGGAACAGAGCGCAAATGGTTCCCCGAGCGGAAGCTGACAGAGATCCCCTTGACCGGGCTGGCGCGAAAGATTCTGATGCGGTTGGATGTAATGGCCAAGCCGCGCGAAGTTCGGCGGGGCAAGGCGCTGCCGGGTGGAGAAGACCAGCCCCCTGCCTGAGTTGAGGGAGGACGAATCGATGCGACCGCAAATGCAGCGAACCGCGATAATTGGACTGCCGCTGCTGCTGGCGCTCACCGTAGCCGCGCAACAGGCAAGCCAGCCGCTTCTGCGGAGCCGGCGGTCCGGGTCTGCGCCAAACCGCAGCCAGAGCAATGCATCGCCGCCCGGCGCACCGAGTACGCTGCCCGCCGATGTCTGGGGGACCTATCACTTCGACCATCTGAATGAGTCGATCGAGCTGGATCTGGAACATGGCAAAGTGACGGGGTATATCACCCGTCTCGGCGATAGCGAGACGGACAGCAATACGCCGCTCACATATTTCTTCGATAAGGGCGCGGTGCATGGCCGCCACATTGAATTTCAAACGCGCGTGCTGCATGGCATCTGGTATGCGTTCTACGGAACCATCGTGCGCGGGGACGCAGAGGCCCAGACCCGCGACAATGACGGCTACTACGTGCTGCACGGCACCCTGTACACGCACCATCCGGCGACGGGAGATGAAAAGTCCGCGGATGAAACGGTCGAAATGCGCGCGGTGGACTTCAAGTCAATGGGCAGTTGAAGCCTGGGTTCCTTGCCGAGGCGGAACAAGCGCCTATTCTTCTGTAAAATCAAGGGTTATGCTCGATCTTGCATTTGTGAGGGCGAACCTGGCCCAGGTGAAGGAGCGGCTGGCGCTGCGGAGCGAGGTCGCAGCGGCTGCGTTGGACGGGTTCGATGCGCTGGATCGCGAACGGCGCGCGGCCATCGCGCAGTCGGAGGCCTTGCAGGCGGAGCGCAATCGGGCTTCTGCGGAAGTGGCGGCAATGCGCCAGAAGGGCGAAGACGCCAGCGAGCGCATGGACCGCATCCGCCAGATGAAGGGCGAGATGGAGCGCTGCGCGGAACAGGCGAGCGCCGCGGAACAGCGGATGCAGGCGCTTCTGCAGCAGGTGCCTAATCTCCCGGCCGAAGATGTACCTGTTGGCGCGACAGCGGACGACAACGTTGAGGTGCGCCGCTCGGGTGCTCCCCGCGCCTTTGACTTTGCCCCCAAGCCGCACTGGGAGCTGGGCGAGGCCCTGGGCATCCTCGACTTTGAGCGGGCGGCCAAAATCTCTGGCGCTCGGTTCGCTGTCTATTGGGATCTGGGTGCGCGCCTGGAGCGCGCTCTGGCGAACTTCATGCTCGACATGCACACCGGCAAGCACGGTTATCGTGAGGTGCTTCCGCCGGTCCTCGTGAATGAGGCTTCTCTGTTCGGTACCGGACAGTTGCCGAAGTTTGCCGAGGATCTTTTCCGCTGCGAGGGCAGCGATCACTGGCTGATCCCGACGGCTGAGGTGCCGGTCACGAATCTGTTTCGCGACGAAATCCTCGACCAGAAGCAGTTGCCGATCTCGCTGACTGCCTACACGCCGTGCTTCCGCGCGGAGGCGGGCTCCCATGGCAAAGATGTGCGTGGACTGATCCGGCAGCACCAGTTTCAAAAGGTGGAGCTGGTGAAGTTTACGCTGCCGGAGGATTCCGCCGCAGAGCACGAGGCGCTTACCGGCCACGCCGAAGCGATTCTGCAGGCGCTGGGATTGCCCTATCGGGTCATGGCGCTATGCACCGGAGACATGGGATTTTCGGCAGCGAAGACCTACGATCTCGAGGTCTGGCTGCCGGGCCAGAACACATTTCGCGAGATTTCCTCCTGCTCCAACTTTGAAAGCTTTCAGGCGCGGCGCGCCAATATTCGCTATCGTCCAGCGGCCAGCAAAAAGCCGGAGTTCGTGCACACGCTGAATGGCAGTGGCCTGGCGATTGGACGTACATGGCTGGCCATTCTTGAAAATTACCAGCAGGCGGACGGCAGCATCCAAATTCCTGAACAGTTGCAGCCGTATATGGGTGGGGAAACGGTGATACGGCGATGAAAAAGATTCTTCGCAACTATGTCTTCTGGACGTACCAGCGGGGCAGCGTGCACTACGACGTGATGGTGACGCTGATCCTGCTGTTCATCTTCGTCTCGCCGCATGTGATCCCGTATCACGACCGGCCGGTGGAACGCACGCTGCCACCCAGCCAGATTCTTGTCAGGAGCGATGGCCACGCCGGGCTGATGTATCAGGTGGACGCTGCAACCCTGGGCGCCATGAACGGAGATAGTGACCCGCAGACGAAGCTCCGCTCGATCATCGCGCCTATCTCCGGAGATGTGACCATCGACCGGTGGCAGCCGGTGAAGGGTCCCGACGGTAAGAAGATCATTGCCTACCGGGTGTGGGCGCATCGATGAAAGGAAACAGAATGAAGCGGTGGACCTTAGGATTGGCGGCGGTGTTAACGCTGGGAATCAGCCTGCCGGGCACTTCACAGAGCGCACCCAATCCGCAGTTGAGCCAGGTGCTGTCGCAGATGGACGCTGCGGCAGCGAAGTTCCGCTCTGCCCAGGCCGATTTTCAATGGGACCAGTTCGAACGGGTTGTGAGCAGCACGGACACCCAGACCGGCGTGATTTATTTTGAGCGCACGGGGGCGAACACCCGCATGGCCGCCGATCTGAAGACCTATGACGGCCAGCCCTCGAAGAAATACATCGTCTTCAGCGACGGCCTGCTGAAGTTTTATCAGCCGGAAATTCATCAGATGACGCTCATCCATGCAGCTGGAAAGCAGGCGCAGTATGAGAGCTATCTGACCCTGGGCTTTGGCGGCAGCGGCAGCGATCTGAAGAAGAACTGGGACATCACCTTCCAGGGGATGGAAACCATCGATGGCGTGCAGACTGCAAAGCTGGATATGGTGAGCAAATCGGCCGCGGTCCGGCAGAATTTTTCGCATGTGACCATCTGGGTGGATCCGCAGCGCGCCATCTCGCTCAAGCAGGTTCTGTTTGAACCGTCCGGGGATTCGCGCACGGCGTACTACCGCAATATTCAATACAACAAGAAGATTCCCGCATCGGTCTTCCGCATCAAGACCGAAGGGAAGACACAAACGGTGCAGAAGTAGCGGGCTACTTTCCTGAAGCCGCAGCCATATCGCACTTCCGCGGCGACGCACTACGCCCGGGCCACTGCGCCGCGATAGCGGCTCCTGCCAGGATGAAGATCATTGGGAAGCACTCGAGCGTGTAACGGTCTTCGGGCGCTTCTATGGTCAGCAGCAGCGTGCAGCGCAGCAGAATGTAAGCAAGCATCACGGCGCGGAGTGGCACGCGCTGCCGCAGTCCCCACAGGGCGAACGCCAGGTACAGCAGATTCACGCCCGCATAGACCCAACTGAAGATTGTCTCCGCGTGATGGCGGCTGTACTGCCACCAGCGCAGCTCAATCCAGAGCTGGGCGGTGCGGGGACGCAGCCACATGTCCGCCAGGCGCGCCAGCGGCAGTTCCACCCAGTAGCGCCAGGGATGGGCAGCAATACGC
>JAJXUS010000195.1 GCA_021782675.1 Acidobacteriota bacterium | reverse complement strand
CATCTGGCCGCGCTCAATCCGCTTGGCGATTTCGACCTCGCCCTCACGCGTCAGCAGCGGGACCGTACCCATCTCGCGCAAATACATGCGGACGGGGTCATTGGTCTTCTCCATCGCTCCCGGAGTAAGATCCAGCTCGACGTCTTCGCTCTCTTCCCCCTCTTCATCCTGTTCGGCCGCGAGCTTGGGCTGATCGTCCAGCAGATCAATGCCCTGCGTCCCGATGGTCGTCATCAGGTCGTCCAGCTCGTCGGCACTGTTCAACTCGTTGGGCAGCAGATCGTTCACCTCGCCGAAGGTAAGAAAACCCTTCTCCTTGCCGGTGTCGATCAGTTTTTGAATATCGTTCTCGAATTTATCGTTGGCCAAAAGGCGCCCCTCTCACAGGGTGGTTAACGGGTCGTCAGGTGTTCGCGGGCAATGCTGAAGTTCGTTGTGCGGCGGGTGGCCGCTACGGCAGGCCGGTTCACAGACGTCTCTCGACGTCAAGGCACACTTCCGCAATATAACGAGAATACCACTGATTCGCCGCCCACTCAACGGCAGCAAGGGTGCCCCGCGGATTATCCCCGGGAGTGCCGCTGCGGCCCTGTAAAAGAAAGGATGGCGCGACTGGGCACGGGGATTCCATAAAGCAGGGCCGGCGTGAAGTGACTCATCAACAGAAAGTTGTCCAGCTGCCGCCGGACGCGGGGGCTTGCCTCACCCGAAACGATGCGGTAGGAGTACACCTGGCCCGCTTTGCTGATCTCCGCCTCCACCATCAGCGGATGGGCCAGATGGATGCCGGAGTCCCGGCCGCCAACCCGATAGAGAAACTGGGGGGTGCTGGTGCCTTCGGCAACCGCCTCCGTCGCGGCCACCGAGGGCGGAACCGCCACCGTCTGGATCATAAAGCCCAGCGTGCCCAGCAAAAGCATGGCCGTGGCCATGCCGGCAGCAGCCCGGGTCAGAACCGGAGCGAGCGAGTTCTCCCAGTACAACTGAATCTGCTGCAGACGGCGCTGGGGCGTGCGCGCCCGCTCCTGGGAGATGGCAACCCGCAGGCGCAGGCCGAGATCTGAGGGAGGCCGCTCCGGCCCCACGCTGGCCATCAGGCGCTGCATGGTCGTCCACTGGGCGAACTCCTCGGAGCAGTGCCCGCAGTCACTCAGATGCCCGGCAATGCGGCGCATCTGGGAGCCGGAGACAGCACCGTCAAGATATTCGGAGAATCTGGCTTGAACTTCGGTGCAGACGTTCATCCCGCCTCCTGCCAGCCCGAGGGCTGCTTGCGCGCTGCGGCATGCAGAACGGCGCTGTGAGTGCCCGCAGACCCCATCGACCGGGCTTCGGTGAGCAGGCCCGCCAACCGCTCTCGCAGCAGGGCACGGCCGCGGACGAGCCGCGACTTCACGGTGCCCAACTGCGCCCCTAAAACTTCTGCAATCTCTTCATAAGAAAGGCCTTCCAGATCGCGCAGCACGACCACGGCGCGGAACTGTTCGGGAATCTCCCGCAGTCCGGCGTCGATCCTGGCGCGAATCTCCCGGGTCGCCGCGGCCTCGAACGGTGACTCGTGGCCATCCACCAGCCGATCTTTCAAGCACAGCGGAGCGTCCGCCTCCTGCGAATCGCTTGTGGGCTCAATCGTCACTTCGCGCCCGCGATGGCGCGACCACCAGCGCCGCTGGTTGGAGGCCTCCCGCAGCGCGATGCGGTAGATCCATGTGCGCAGGCTGGAATCTCCGTGAAAACTACGGATGCCGCGGAAAACCTTGATGAAAACGTCCTGCGTGATGTCGGGGGCGTCGGAGGGATCGTTCAGAACCCGGGCGATCAGGTTGAAGACCGGGGCGTGGTACTGGGCAATCAGAAGCGCGAACGCCTCCTCCGAGCCGGCTTTCAACTCAGCCGTCAACGTGGCCTCTTCGGCCCGAACTCCCAGGACTCCAGCCAGGTTTCCCACAGCGAATGCCGCGGACATGCGGTCACCTCAAACACTATCAGGGTCGGGCGGCCGACTCAACTTTGCCCCACTTCTCCCTCAAAACTCCAGACACACCCCGTTAGACAACCGGGCTGGCGGGAAAGTTCCCATGGGGCTGTTACCAAAGTGTGCCAACGTGCACGGCGCACGGCCTCGCCGGGCTTCCACGCTTCCTTTCGTGCTTCAGGGTCATCCTTTGCTTCTGGCCGCGACCGGCATGCGCGCAAAGTATCGACGGGCACGGGCGACGTCCCGGCCAATCTGCGCGCGCAGCGCCTCGGGCGACGGCCACTTCTGTTCCCCGCGCAGCCGGAACAAAAACGTCAGCACCAGGGGCGTGGTCTCTTCAAGCGCGATCGGGTGAAAGTCGAGGATGTGCGACTCCACTGCGAACGATGGATTGTCAAGCGTCGGGCGAAATCCGACGTTGGTTACGGAAGGAAAATCCTCCGGCCCGACCCGCAGGCAAGTGACATATACGCCGTTGGCCGGCATCAGCTCCGGATAGGGCGCAAGATTGATGGTCGGCACGGTATATCGCGAACCGTAGCCGCGCCCGCGCCCGGGCGTCGATTGGATGGCAAACGGCCGGCCGAGCAGATGCCGCGCCCGTGCCATATCGCCCTCGGCGATGGCGGCGCGTGCCGAGCTGCTGGAGATATGCGCGGCGCCAAGTAACGTTGGCCGATGCACGCAGGCGGTGAATCCGAACTCACTGCCCAGCGCGGCGAGATCATCGACGCCCGCCTCTGCGCCATTGCCGAAGCGGAAGTTCTCGCCCTCCTGCACCTCCAGCGCACCCAGCGCGTCACGCAGCACGCGCGCGGCAAACTCCCGCGCCGTCCATTGGGAGAGCGCGCGGTCGAACGGCAGCACCAGAACCGCATCCAGACCGGTCTGCGACAGCAGCTCCAGCTTTTGATGGATGGGCGTAATCAGCCCGAATTGCACCTGGGGCCGCAGAACGCGCACCGGATGCGGGTCAAACGTGACGGCGATGGCGCGCGCTCCCAGCATGCGGGCGCGGGCAATGACGTCGGCGATCACCGCCTGGTGCCCGCGATGCACACCATCGAAGTTGCCGATGGTAACGACGGAGGGTCCAAAATTCGCGGGAATGTCGGCGAGCGAACGAAAAATCTGCATGACTAGAGTTGGATCAGAATCCGCTGGCCATCATAGGCGAGGCGAATATGCGGTGGCAGCTCCCGCTCCGTCTCCTCATGGCCAAGGTCGTGCGAAAGATGGGTAAACCAGGCGCGGCGCGGGCGAATCTTCTCGACAAATCGAATGGAGCTTTCGAGGTTCGAGTGGCTGGGGTGCGGCGTGCGGCGCAGCGCATCGAGGATCAGCACGTCGAGATCTTCAAGCAGCGCAAAGCTGGCGGCGGGAATGTCGCTCATATCGGTCAGATAGGCCGCATTGCCGAAGCGGAAACCGGCCGTCGGCAGCGTGCCGTGCAGGATCGGGACGGTCAGGAAGTCCACGCCGAACAGATGCGTCCGCTCGCGCAGCGGATGCAAGGCGACGCGCGCCTTATGGGGATATTTGCTGGCTTCAGAAAACGTGTATTCGAAAACGGACCGCAGAACGCGCTGCGTCTCCTCGTCCGCATACAGCGGAATCTTCTCCTGATTTTTGAAGCTCAGCGGGCGCAGATCGTCGAGGCCGAGGATATGGTCGGCGTGCGAGTGGGTGTAGAGGACGGCGTCAATCCGGCCAATATGCTCGCGAAGCGTCTGCTGGCGAAAGTCCGGCCCGGTGTCGATGATGACGCAGCGCGACAACCCCTCGCCCGCAAACTGGACCGCAATGGAAGGCCGCATCCGGTTGTCGCGGGCATCGGTCGAGCGGCAGACGGCGCACTCGCAACCCAGCGTGGGGACGCCCATGGAGGTGCCGCTGCCGAGGACAACGAGTTCCGCTTGCATGCGCTGCGATGTTCCTTTCCGGGACCGGCTGAACGGCCGGCTAACTACGTTTCGGCTGCGGCTTACCCTGCGGCGGATTGGCCGCCTGGCGGGCGATGGCATTGGTGATCTCAAGAAACGTCATGCGCAGTTCAAACAGCGCACTTTCCAGCAGCCGCTGCTCGTCGGCCGTCAGGTTGCCCTTGGTTTTTTCGTCGAGGACTGCCAGCAGGTCGATGGTCTGCCGCGCGCCCATCAGGTCAATGCGCGGTTTTTCGCCGGGCTGCGTGCCTGCGCCCAGCGCCATCATGGCGGTCATGTACATGGACTGCACCAGATGCTCAAAGCCCACAGGTCCCATGCGCGCAGCCTCGGGAGACTTTTCGCGCAGCATGTTGTCGATCTGGTCCGTCGTCTCGCGATAGGCGGCGTGCGACTGCTCGGTCTCTTCGCGCGTGGGACCGGCAGGCTGCTCGTCGGTCGCGGCATCGGCCGGCGCAGCGGCTTCCACGGCCGGCGGCTTCGGCGCGGATGCGGGCGGTGGTGTCTGCGGCGGTACGGCGTTTGTTGCGGCGCTTTCCTTGCGCATCTCGGCCGCTTCCGGCCGAATCTCCCCGTCAGACGAAATCTTGCGGCGATCGATAAACGTTACCTGCGGTTCTTTTTCCGGCATTGCCTGTCCTACTTTCTTGTCGCTGGGAAAAATGTCAGCCTTGCGGTGCACAGAGGTCGGGTTCGAGAGGAAACGGCAGCGGAACCGCCCGCACAGGCGCACCGTCCGCCACCAGCGGAGCACCCGCTTCGAGTGCCTCGCGCCGCAGATAGCCGAGCCCGATCCACTGCTGCGGCCGGCCCGGCAGTTCCACCGATGCAACGCTGGTGATCTCTCCCACCGGCTTGTCCGCGCTCACGATCGCAGCAGGAGCCGGCAACGCCTGCTGCAGGCAGAAGCCACTCAACGTGCGGTGAACCGCGCCGCGCGAACGGATACGCTCGACAATCTCCTGACCCAGATAACAGCCTTTGCTGAAGTGGATCGCCCGCATCTGGCCGGTCTCCTGCGGCAGATCGCGCCCGCCAATATCGGCGCCCACTTCCGGAACTCCCGACAGAATGCGCAGCCGATCAAGGGCCAGCGAGCCGCAGGGTTCCACCATACCCGCCAGGGCGCGCCAGAGCGCGGCGACGTGCTCGACGGCGACCCATCTCTGAAACTGCGGAACGAGCGGGCTGTGGGCCGCCACAACGACGACGCGCGCGCCGCGCCAT
>JAJXUS010000194.1 GCA_021782675.1 Acidobacteriota bacterium | reverse complement strand
AGCCGGACAGCACCTTTCGCCAGCTTGCTCGCGCGCTCGGCAGCCAGGCGTTGGATGCTATGGAAAATCTGCTGCCCTTCAGCATGGTGGCGCCGCTGATTGACATTACCGTCGCCGGTGGACGGCATCCCCTGAATCAGATCAGCTTTTTCCATCAGCGGGCGTTCGTGCATGCGATGAACTGGGGCGATCTGAAGCTTTCTCCGTTGCCGGAGGTAGCCGCGACCGGGGGTGCAGAGTGGCAACTGGGTGTGATCGAACGCCAGACCGGCATCTTCGCGGAATTTCAATACGACGCCCGATTCTATTCTCCGGAGACGATGGCGCTGGTCGGCCGACATTACGCCCGACTGCTCTCCCGCGCGCTGACTGAGCCCGATACGCCGGTTCGTCAGTTGGATTTTCTGACCGCCGAGGAGCTCGCAACTCTGGCGTCGCAGGCTGCGCTGCCAGTGACGCGCGCAGTAGCGCCGCAGGCTGCACCCGGCTTGCCGCTCGAGGCGCCGCTAGATGTGCCGGCCGTCGATTCTCGGGCGGGGGATAGCCCGGAACAGCGCATGACCACGATCTGGCAGCAGATTTTCAAAGGTTCGGCGATCGAGGCAGGCTCGGACTTTTTCGATCTCGGCGGCCACTCCCTGCTCCTCGCCCGCCTGCAGATTGCCGTCAAAAAGGAGTTTTCCGTTCAGATGACGGCGGCCGATCTGTTCCGCAATCCGACGGTCAGGCAACTGACGGATTGGGTGGAGCGGGCGCGCACGGCAAAGTCGATCGCCGCCGGCGCCGAGAGCAATCCCCGCATTATTCCGATTCAGAGCGGTGGCACGGAGCGGCCGCTCTTCGTCATCTCGCAGAGCATGATCTTCCGCACCATGGCCGCTGAGCTGGGCGAAGAGCAGCCGGTATATGCGCTGCAGATGCTCGATGAAGATATAGAGTCCGGCGTCCTGTCGGCCGACTTTGACCAGCTCGTCGATTTCTACCTGCAACTACTGCGCAGCGTGCAGCCCAGCGGGCCTTACCGGCTGGCTGGCTGGTGTGTCTCCGGCTGGCTGGCTTATGGCGTTGCCCGCCGGCTGGAGCAGGAGGGCGAGACCATCGAGCTGCTGATGGTGATGGACGCCTGGGCGCCCGGATACTGGCGGCACCAGACATCGCTCCGGCGCACAGCCATGCAGGTGGTCTACCGCTGGCAGCGGCTGCGCTGGGTGAGCCGCCGCCTGGCAGCGGCCAGCGGCGAGCAGCGCCGCATGTACATGAAACGCAGTGTGCACGGTCTGGCTGCTGCTGCTGCTCGCAATTTGAGTGTTCGGCTCCATCGTATGGGGCTGCCGGTACAGGTGCGGTTGACGGAGGAGGTGCGGCGCGGCGAGCAACTGGAATACACGGCGACGCGCAGTTACGATCCAGGGCCCGTGCATGGGGCGGTGCTGGTATTTTCCAGCGAGGAGCAGCCTCGAGGGGTACTGCTGGCGCCAGACATGGGCTGGTCGAAGATTCTGGAGCGGCCGGTCAGTGTCGAGCGTCTGCCCGGCGACCATCACGAGATTTTCAACCTGCCCGGAGCGCGCATGATGGCGCAGCGCGCGCGCGCCGCCCTGCGGGAGCCATCGCAGCCGCACATGCCGGAAGCAGGGGAGCTGGCGCAGACCGTAGTGACCGCACAGGCTACTGGAGGCGCACGATGAGAGGCGCGCTGCAGAGCCAGCGATTACAGCCGAAGCCACCTGCATTGCAGGTGCTCGGCGGTGAGCGACGCTCGTGGATCGTGGACGGCGAGGGTTCCGGCTGCATGGGCCGCAGGCGCAACGTCGAACAGCCGCCAGCCAGGCTGGATCGCAGCCTGCGGTGCAATCGAAACGATAGCCGGTGGTTGCGCCGGGTTAACAACAACTTCAAAGGCGTCGAGCGGAACGTTCAGGCCAAGGCCTTCGCCTTTGAGCAGGGCCTCCTTCGAGGTCCAGCATCGAAAGAACGCCTGCAGCCACGCATCCCCAGAGTATTGAGCCAGCGCGGCTCGCTCTCCCGGAGCGAAGTACTGCCCGGCAATTTCGGGACTCACCGCCCGCATGACCTCAACATCGATGCCCAGCTCGTACTGTTCGGAGATGGCAAGCAGCGCAATGCCACCGCTGTGCGACAGATTGAAGTGCACGGGTCGCGATCCGGTAGGGTCTGCAAGATGGGGCTTTCCATGGGCTCCGGCGGTGAACGCCAGGCGCTCCGGCGCCTGCTCGCACCAGGCCCCCAATACATGCCGCAGCGCGGCGTGGGCGCGGACGAAATGCGCCGTATCGGCCGGACGCACAAAGCGCCGGGCGTGCGCCGTCTCCTCCGCGCTCAGGACGGCCCAGTGCTGGTCGAGTGCCGAAGCGTCCAGATCGATGGCGTAGACGCGTACTCCGTCGTGACTGGCGGGCTCCGGATGCTGCAACACTGGCCACAAGAGATCTGTCATCGTATCCGCTGCAAGCGGGCCGGTTGCGTTTCCGTTCCCGCAACCCAATGGTTCCGCGAAATTCCCACGTCTATCTTCCAGTATGCAGGCTGCCGCCGTCCGGCGCCGGGAGCGTAATCGTATGTCCACCGCAGTCACTTCTTCGCTGCAATCGCCGCTTGCTTCCACTTCAATCCCTCAGCGAATTTATTCTGTCGACCGGCAGCAGTTCGCGCGCGACTTCAACGAACGGCCGTTTATGGTGGACCATGCGCTCAGCGGCCACAGCGCGTTCACCATGGATCGTCTGCACGATCTGTTGGAGCGCTCGCTGCCGATTCGCGACAAGGTGTACTGGAACGCCGGCAAGCGCGAGGTCGGCCAGAAATGGAGCGACCGGCCCGGCCGCGATTTTTCCATCGAAGAGGCGTTTCGCCGCATCCGCGAGTCGGATGCCTGGATCATTATCTTCGGCGCCGACCGTGACCCTGAAATCCACGCCATGCTCGAGGAAGGGCTGAAAGAGGTTCAGGAGCTGACGGGCATCGACTTTGCCAGAGAAGTGAAAAATATGCAGAGTATCGTATTCATCACTTCGCCGCACCGTATCAGCGAGTATCACATCGATCGCGAGTGCAGTATGCTGCTGCAGATTCACGGCAAAAAGACCATCCACATTTTCGATCAAAATGATCGCGAGGTATTGCCGGAAGAAGAGAAAGAGCGGTTCTGGAGCGTGGATAATAACGCCGCGATTTACAAGCCTCATTTTCAGGATCGGGCCCGTTCGTTTCTGCTGGAGCCGGGAAAGGCGGTTCACATTCCGATTAACGCGCCGCACTGGCTGCAGAATGGCGATGACATCTCGGTGTCAGTCAACCAGAATTTTCAGTTCAGAAATGAAAGATACGCGAACGTCTATCGCGCCAACTATTACATGCGCAAGCTCGGCATGCATCCGTCGCCGCGCGGCGCACACCCCGGACGCGACCGCATGAAAGCGAAGGCGATGAGTGTGCCGGTGAACGTCGCGAAGAAAGTATCGGCCATCCGCGCAAAGATGAAGTCCGCCTGAAGCGCCCGCTACCCCTCAGCAGTTCGATGCCTCGGCATCGCGGCAGGCCGCGGCGTGTTGCCACGCGCGACCCAGCTCCTGCGATAATTCGCGCCAGTCGTAGTGCTCGACAACCAGGCGCCGGCCGCTTTCTCCCAAGGTCTGACAGAGAGCCGGCTGCTCCAGCAGTTCCACCACAGCGCGGGCAAAGTCTGCGGGTTCATCCGCGATGCGGCAGTCGCGGCCGTTCACGACATCCAGCCCCTCCGCTCCAATGCTGGTCGTCACGACCGCTTTTCCCATCGCAAGAGACTCGAGAATCTTGATGCGGCTGCCGCCTCCAATGCGGAGTGGCACCAGCAGCATATTGGCGCGTGCCACCCATGGCCGGATGTCCGGCACCTCACCGACCCACTGAACACCCGGTACACCTTCCACACGTTCGCGCAGTCTCGCCGCCGGTTGCCGGCCGACCACGTGCAACATCGCCGCTGGATTGGCGGCGCGCACCAGCGCCGAGATCTGGTCGACAAGATAGAGCAGCGCGTCGCGATTAGGCTGCCAGTCAAGAGAGCCCATAAACAGCACCGAGTCAGGCTCCGGGCGATCATTCTGCGGGCAAAGCGATTCAGTGTCCACGCCGTTGGCGATGAGTGATACCGCGGGTGCTCCCCAGCCCCGCGCCGTCTGTGCCTCTTCGGCGGTGACGACGGCAACGTGAGTGGCCCGCCGGAAAGCGCGCTTTTCAAATCGCTCCATCTTCGCCGCCTGCAACCCCATGTAGAAGCGTTCTGGCATGCCACCCGCGTGTTCGGTGCGGCGGCGCCACACGGTGGTCTCGATATTGTGCGCCATCAGAAGTGCCGGCAGGTGCGCTGCATGGCGGCAGTAGCTGGCATAGGGTGTCCACTCGCAGTGCAGCAGATCAAAGGGCTCCACGGCGGCCAGGCGCTCCAGCGTGCGCGCATACCGCGCAGTGTGGTGGCGCGCGACAGAGTAGGGCCACGGCGAAGCAAGGTTGGCCAGCGCGCCGGCATAAAATGCGGGCGAGTTTGCGACTGGAAGTGGAGGCACGACGACGACGCGAATGCCCAGTTGCGACATCTCGGCGAACCCGGCCTGATCCTGGCTTCCATAACAGACGAATGTGATCCGGTGCCGCGCGGCCAGATGACGCAGAAGATTCCAGGTCCGGATTCGCTTCCCCGCGTTCAGCGGATAGGGAATCTCTTCATCGATGGCCAGCACACGCAGCGCGCGCGCATCGCTCGCGTTGGACAGCGACGATCGACCATCGGCACTGGCAGCCAGGCTTCGATCCTGCAGTTCAGGACTGGGGGTCGGGATGGTTCACCTCCGCCAGGCCCGCAGGCCGCGCTGCCCGGCGCCCGGGCCGGTTCTGCTGCTCAGTGAACACCTCGTCGTAGAGAGCGAGGAGCCGCTCCCGCTGCCGCTCCGGGGAGTACTCACGGGTCAGCTCCGCGCCACCTTCCGTGAGCTGCCGGCAGAGCCGCGGGTCAGACGCCAGACGGCGCATCGCCCGCGCCATTGACGAAGGGTCAGCCGACGGCACCAGCAAGCCATTCTTTTCATTCTGGATCAGGTCGGGCACACCGCCGACTGCCGTCGCCAGCACCGGCACATTGAGAAACAATGCCTCCAGGACTGTGTTCGGCGTGGCTTCTTTGAGCGATGGCTGCACCATGCAATCCATCATCTGCATCCAGG
>JAJXUS010000193.1 GCA_021782675.1 Acidobacteriota bacterium | reverse complement strand
ACTGCATAGAAGATTTTGCCGCCGTTGGGTGCCTTGTAGGTGGCGGCGAGGATGGCGTCCTTGCTGAAGAAACCGGCGAAGGGAAAAAATCCGCTGATGGCCAGCACTGCGGCGGTCATGGTCCAGAAGGTAACCGGCAGCTTTTTTCGCAGGCCGCCCATTGTGCGCATATCCTGCTGCCCGCCTAAGGCGTGGATCACGCTGCCCGCTGCGAGAAACAGCAGCGCCTTGAAGAAGGCGTGGGTCACCAGGTGAAAGACGCCCATCGAATACGTGGCGACGCCGCAGGCGAGAAACATATAGCCCAATTGCGAGATCGTGGAGTAGGCGAGCACGCGCTTGATGTCGTTCTGCGTGACTGCGACGGTTGCCGCAAAGAACGCCGTCGCGGTGCCGATGGTCGCCACCACGGTCAGCGCAGCGGGCGAGCGGTCAAAGAGCACATGCGTGCGCGCAATCATGTACACGCCCGCGGTCACCATGGTGGCTGCGTGAATCAACGCGGAGACCGGCGTCGGGCCTTCCATCGCGTCCGGCAGCCAGACATAGAGCGGAATCTGCGCCGACTTGCCGGTCGCTCCCAGCACCAGCAGCAGCGCGATGCCGGTGAGCACGCCGCCCTGCATGGTCGGGTGCGCTGTAATGGCGGCAAACACGCTGGCAAAGCTCAGGGTGCCAAAGTGCGCAATCAACAGAAACATGGCCAGCAGAAATCCAAAGTCACCAATCCGGTTGACGATGAAAGCTTTCTTGCCGGCGTTGGCCGCCGAATCCTTCGTGTAGTAGAAGCCGATCAGCAGATACGACGCGAGGCCCACACCCTCCCAGCCCACAAACAACAGCAGGAAGTTTGCCGCCAGTACCAGCGTCAGCATGAAGAACAAAAACAGATTCAGATAGCTGAAGAAGCGCCAGTAGCCTTCCTCATGCGCCATGTATCCGACGGAGTAGAGATGGATGAGGAAACCGACGCCGGTGACGACCAGCAGCATGACGAGCGTGAGCTGATCGAGCAGGAATGAGAAGTTGGCGTGGAAGCCGGGCACCGCAATCCACGGCGTGGCAAAGCGTTCCACGTGGGGCAGCGCGAGCGAAGAAACCTGCGTGCAAATCCACAGCACCTGGGCGAACGCCGCCAGCGGAAATAGCAGCGCGATGGCCGAAACCATAGCCTGCGGCAGGCGTCGCCCCCACAGGCCGTTCAGAACAAAGCCGGCGAGCGGCAGCAATGGCAGCAGCCAAAGATGGAGAGAGGGCGTCATAGTTTCATCAGGTCGATCTGGTCGACGTTCAGCGTGTTGCGCGAGCGGAAGACGGCGATGATGATGGCCAGGCCGACAGCAGCCTCTGCCGCGGCAACCACCATGACAAAGAAGACGAAAATCTGCCCGTTCACCTGATGCCAGCGGTTGGCAAATGCAACAAAGGCCAGGTTGACCGCGTTGAGCATCAGCTCAATCGACATGAAGATCGAGATGATGTTGCGCTTGATTAAAAATCCGCACACGCCGATCGAAAACAGGGCAGCGCTCAGAATCAGATACCACGCAATCGGAACCGACATGCTAGTGCTCCTTCCGCGCGAGCACCACGGCTCCGAGAATGGCGACCAGAATCAGAATCGATGTGACTTCAAAGGGCAGAAGCAGGTTACGGAAGAGCACCTGTGCCAGGTCGTGAGTGGTCGCCAGATAAGCCCCCAGCCGCGCACTGCCAAAGCTCGACCGCAGTGTGAAGAACGTCCCCCCCAGCACGCCCAACAGCGCCAGCATTCCGGGAATGCCCGCCAGATAAGCGGCACGGCTGCCATGCGTCTTCTCTTCCAGGCCGGCGTTCAGCAGCATGATAACGAAGACAAACAGCACCATGATGGCGCCGGAGTAGACGATGATCTGCGCCAGCGCGAGAAACTCTGCACCCAGCAGCAGATAAAGCACCGCCAGCGATGACATAACCACAATCAGCGAGAGCGCACTATTAATAGGGTGGCGCTGCAGCAGCAGATTGAGCGCGCCGCCAAGGCACAGCAGTCCGAAGATGATGAAGAGCGCTAGATGCATGACGTTGCCGGATCGGTTGGAAGCAGCCTGCGCGCAATGCCGGCCGCAAGCGGGCTACAGGTCGATTGTAAAGCAACAAGATGCAGCGAACAGGCGGGGTTCGCCGCGCCATCCGCGCTCAACCGTGCACCGCCAGCACCAGGCCGGTGACCACGACATTCGCAATGGCGAGGGGCAGCAGAAACTTCCATCCGAAGCCCATGAGCTGGTCGTAACGGAAGCGGGGAAGCGTGCCGCGTACCCAGACGTAGAGAAAGAGGAAGCAGAAAATCTTCGCTACAAACCAGAAGACGGGCAGCAGTGCATGCACAATCGGTCCGCCAAAATCGGGAAACAGATGGCCGAAGGGACTGGACCAGCCGCCCAGAAACAGCAGTGTCGCAACCGCGCCAACGTTGATCATGTTGGCGTATTCGGCCATAAAGAACATGGCGAACTTCATGGAGCTGTATTCGGTGTGGTAGCCGGCGGTCAGCTCACTCTCCGCCTCCGGCAGATCGAACGGAGTACGGTTGGTTTCAGCAAACGCAGCCGTCAGATAGATAAAGAACGCCACAATCTGCACGCCGCCAAACGCATTCCACGAAAGCACTCCGTGCGTGGCCTGCAGATTCACAATATCGCGCAGGTTCAGTGAGCCCGTCCGCAGCACGACGCCAATCACAGACAGGCCCAGCGCCAGCTCGTAGCTGATCATCTGCGCGGTGGAGCGCAGCGAACCCAGCAGGGAATATTTGTTATTCGACGACCAGCCTGACAACGCGATGCCGTAGACGCCAATCGAGGTGACGCCCAGAATCACCAGCAGGCCGACGTTGATGTTGGCGATCTGGAACATGTCCACACCATGCCAGCGGATGTCGCGGCCGTACGGCATCACGGCGATGGAGGTCAGCGCGCAGCCCAGCGCAATAATCGGCGCCAGGATGAACAGGGGACGCTCGACCGCGGACGGCATCAGGTCTTCTTTCAGAAACAGCTTCAGGCCGTCGGCCAGCGGCTGCATCAGCCCAAACGGGCCGACACGGGACGGACCCCAGCGATTCTGGATGCGGCCGACGAGTTTGCGCTCCAGCAGAACCGTGTAGGCCACCGCCGTGAGAAACACCACGGTGACAACGGCAATCTTGAGCAGCGTTAAAAGGATGAAGATGAGAAATTGATTCACGCGTCTCCCGCAGTTACGCCCCGGTCCTAACCGGCGGCGACCAATGTCTTCTCCGCCTGAAACCGGTTCACTTCCGTCAGCTTCTCGCTGTACTGGCCGAGCGTCCCGGAGGTGAACAACGTATCGTTGGCCGGCTGAATACTCTCGGACCCCGTGCTGGCCGGGAAGTTCGATCCCGCGGCAACGCGCACCGGTTGCGGCTCTCCAGCCATCAGGGCGAACCGGTCTACGTCATATCCGGGCACCAACCGCTGAATCTCATCGAGCAGCGCATCCGGATCGAACGGGCTCAGCTTCGGCTCCAGATTATGCGCCGCCAGCCATACGGCATGACGATCGGCTTCGCCGGACTGCACGCCGCGCGACTGGCCCATATCTCCACGCTCTCCGCGTCCAAACGGAACCAGCGCGCGGATATCCTCGCCCATCTGGTCCGCAATGCGGATGATCAACTCCAGGTCGCTCCGCACGCCCGCCGTGTCCGCGGCTTTTTTTACCGGCTGCAGATCGCCATATGTGTTGGTGACGGTGCCGGATTTTTCATAGAGGCTCGCCGACGGCAGAACAACATCCGCCGCCTGCGCGGTCGCGGTCAGAAACATGTCCTGCACCACCAGGAATGTGTTCCGCAGGCTCTCGGGCGCCAGTCCAAGCCGGCCCACAGGGTCGTCTCCGATTACATAAAGAGCTGCCAGTTCGTTGCGGCCGGCCCCGTCCATCATCTGCGGCAGGCTCCTGCCAACAGCGGGCGCTGCCTGATAGCCGGGCGTAAATGCCGGGTGCAGTCCCATGTCCATGACGCCGCGTGAATTCGCAAAATCGCCGAGGCATGCAAACTTTGCCGCCGGCAGCGACAGCCCAAACTGAATCAGCGGGGCGATGGCATCGCCGCGCAGTTCGGCGCCAAAGACGATCAGCAGGTTCTGTTCGGCACGCAATGCGTCACGAAAATGCGCTGTTTCCGCCGGCAGGGAAGTGTCATCCGACGCAGCCAGCGAGCGCACCAGCTCCGCATAGCCGCCATAAGAGATCCGCAGCGTCGCCTTGGCCTGACGGTCCAGCTTGATGGCGCGGTGATTCGCTACATAAATGCGGGCGCCGCTGTGGCGGAAGTTGGTGCGCAGATTCCACGCCAGCAGCGGATGCTCTTCGGTCGGGTCGCCGCCAATCAGCAGAATCGCGGGAGCTGTCAGTGCATCCGCAATGCTGCCAAAGTGGGCCGTATCGCCGCCCAGCGCTTTCACAAAGCCGGGGTAGTCTGTGGTGCGGTGATGGTCGATATTGGCGGTCTGCAGGGGCCCGCGCGCAAATTTCTGCAGCAGGTAGGCTTCCTCATTCGTAATGCGCGTGGAGCCGATCACGCCCATCGCCGTGCCGCCGCGCTCTTCGCGAATCTCGCGGAAGCGGCGCGCCACCAGAGCGATCGCCTCTTCCCAACGTGCGGGCACCAGCTTCCCGTCGGACTGCCGCATCAGCGGCTGCGTCAGGCGCTCGGGATTATTGGCAAAGTCAAAGGCGTAGCGGCCTTTCACGCATAGAAAATCGCCATTCATGCCGCTCTTGTCGCGATTGTCACCGCGCACAATCTGCATGCCGTTCTCTTCGCGGCGCGCGCCCAGGGTGGTCTTGCAACCGTCCCCGCAGTGGGTGCAGATGGTGCCCACATGCGTCAGCTCCCAAGGACGCGTCTTGTAGCGGTAGGTGTCGGAGGTGAGTGCGCCCACCGGGCACAGATCGATGCACATGCCGCACTGCTCGCAGTCGAGCGAGGCGATGTCATTGGGCGCAATCACCGCGCCGGAGTTGCGGAACTGAATGCCCAGCGCCGCCACATCCATGCCTTCATTGCAGACGCGCACGCAGCGATAGCAGAGAATGCAGCGCGGCCGGTCGAAGAAGACCACAGGCGACCATTGCTGCTCTTCGCGGTGATTTTTGATGTCGGTAAATTTCGAGCCGCCCGCGCCGTACTTGAACGTCATGTCCTGCAGTT
>JAJXUS010000192.1 GCA_021782675.1 Acidobacteriota bacterium | reverse complement strand
CGAACGGCCGACCACCCGCAACAACTCCGTCGAAAAGGCGAAGTTTGAAGTACCCGCGCAGCGCTGGGGAGACATCAGCGATGGCCAGCATGGCTTCAGCCTTATCAACGACTCCAAATACGGCTATGACGCGAAGGGCAACGTGCTGCGGCTCACACTGCTGCGCTCCCCCGTCTGGCCCGATCCCAACGCCGATCGCGGCCATCAGCACTTCCGCTACTCCCTCTACCCGCACGCGGGTACGTGGAAGCAGGCGAACACGGTGCTGCAGGGCTATGATTTCAACTACCGCCTGATGGCGCATCAGGCAGACGCGCACACCGGCTCACTTCCGCCAACGCATTCCTTTGTCTCGGTCGGACCCTCCAACATTGTGCTGACCGCGATGAAGAAGAGCGAAGATGGAAACAGCCTGATTGTTCGCTTCTACGAGTGGGCCGGCCAGAAGACGCAGGCCGAAATCACGGTTCCTCCGGGTGCGCAGTCGGCAACCGCAGCCAACCTGATGGAAAAGCCGCAGGGCTCATCACTCAGCATGACAGGCAATAAAATAACGCTGCCCGTCGGACCGTACTCCATCAACACCATTCGCATCGATTATCCCAACCGGGGCGAAGCGTTCTGGAAGGCTGAGCGGTAGAGCGAGCAGACTGAAAAACAGAGAAGCGCAGATCTGGCGCGGCGGAAGATCGCCGCCGTGAGATCTGCGCTTTTTTAAAGTTCGCCACCCTGAGCGAAGCGAAGGATCCTGGAATTGGCATTTCCCGGCAATATCGAGGCCCCTTCTTTACGACCAGGATGACGGCTGCGCGCGCACTCGATACCCGCAGGCAAAAGACTTCTAGAGAGGGCCGGCGCCGTCTGCAACACGGCTGCGGTAGATTTCTGCATCAATGCCCGTCGCTGCCTGATAGCCAGCGCGTACGGCGCTCGCAAATTCGGCTCCTCGCGCCGCTTCCACCAGATTCACCGTGCATCCGCCAAATCCACCGCCAGTAATGCGGGCGCCGAAACAGCCCGGCCGCTGCATCGCCAGTTCCACCAGCAGATCGGTCTCCTTGCAGCTTGCTTCATAGTTATCGCGCATGCTGCGGTGCGCCTCGCCCATCAGACGGCCAAACTCTCGCAGGTTATGCTGGCGCAGCGCCTCGGCAGCCTGGCCGACGCGGGCATTCTCCGTAATCACATGCAGGCACCGGCGAAAGCTTACGTCCGGCAATTCGGCCTGCTTCGCCCGCAGTTGTGCCTCCGTCAGGTCGCGGAGCGTCCGCGCCTCGGGATAGCTTTTCTGCAGGATGCGAAGTCCCTCCTCCACCTCCTGCCGCCGCTGATTGTATGGGCTGCCGTGCGAAACCGAATGCTTCACCATCGAGTTGCAGATGACCAGCATCGCCTCAGCCGGCAGCGGCAGTTGCTCCATGGCCAGGGAGCGGCAATCGAGCAACAGCGCATGGTCCGCAACCCCGCAACAGGAAGCCATGGGATCCATGATGCCGCTCTGCGCGCCGATGAAGCCGTTCTCCGCCCGCTGGCAGGCACGGGCAATTTGCGTCTTTGGCCACTCTGTTTGCGTCAGCGCCAGCAGCGCCATCGCCACCGCCACTTCGACGGAGGCAGATGAACTCAACCCGGAACCAATCGGCACATCGCCGCTCAGCGTCAGGCTGAAGCCGCCGGGCCGTACGCCCTCCTGTGCCAGCGACCAAAGCACCGCCGCCGCATAGTCGCTCCAGTGCTGACGTGGCTTCGACGGCAGGTGCGATAGATCGAACGTCACCGACTCGTCGAAATTCGCAGAGTAGATGACTGCTGAAGGATCGTGTCGCGGACTGATGACAGAAAGCGTGCGCAGCTCCAGCGCTGCCGGCATCACAAAGCCTTCGCTGGTATCCGTGTGCTCACCAATCAGGTTGACACGGCCCGGGGCCCGAAACGCGCGGCCACGGGACTGGAAACGCTCAAGATGAATCTGCTCAGGAGAATGGTTGGATGGCATCGTCGGTCGGATAGTTCCATCCAATTGTTCTGTCCGGATTTGGATCGTGTCAAGCTAGCAGCGGCTCATCCAAACCGGCCGGTAATGTAGTCCTGCGTCTGCTGCTGGTCCGGATTTTGAAAAATATGCTTGGCCCGGTTCAGCTCGATCAGTTCCCCGTTCAGAAAAAAACCGACGTAGTCTGCGACACGCGCCGCCTGCAGCATGTTGTGCGTCACGATGACGATGGTGCAGAACTCTTTCAGCTCGAACAGAAGATCTTCAATCTTGGCCGTGGAGATGGGGTCGAGCGCGGAGCACGGCTCGTCGAGTAGCAGCACCTCAGGATCGACCGCCAGCGCCCGGGCAATGCACAGCCGCTGCTGCTGTCCGCCGGAGATGCCGTTTGCGGACTGATGCAGCTTGTCCTTCACCTCATCCCACAGCGCGGCGCGGCGCAGGCTCTGCTCCACCTTCTCCGCCATCTCCCTCTTGTTCAGCCGATGTTCCAGACGCAGTCCATAGGCCACATTATCGAAGATCGATTTCGGAAACGGCGCCGGCTTCTGAAATACCATCCCCACCACGCGCCGCAGCGTGGTGACCGGGTAGCTGAACAGATCGTGTTCGCCCAGGCGGATCCTGCCCTCCACGCGGGTGTTGGGAACGGTCTCGTTCATCCGGTTAAATGTGCGCAGCAGAGTCGTCTTCCCGCAGCCCGAAGGGCCGATAAACGCCGTAACGCGGCGATTGGGGACGATCAGATTGATATTTTTCAGCGCCTGGTGGTTGCCGTAGAAGAAGTTCAGATCGGCAACGGTGAATTGCGGCCAGGGCAACTGGTTCCGCTCGCGTTCTGCTGCCGCGTCAGAGTGCGCAAACCGGTCGATGTCGGGCCGCCTGATCTGCACTGCGTTTGCTGAGAACGACCTAGCCATGTGATAGCTTCTTTCCCCGCGCCAGAATCAGCCGCGCGACGACGCTGACCGCCAGCAATCCCGAGAGTAGCACGAAGCCGGCGGCCCACGCCTGCTGGTGCCACGAGTCATACGGAGAGATGGCGTAATTGTAGATAACCACCGGCAACGAAGCCGTCGGCTGTAGCCAGCCGGGACTGTCGTACTGATTGCCGAACGCGGTAAAGAGCAGCGGCGCCGTCTCGCCGGCGACGCGCGCAATATCCAGCAGGATGCCGGTGAGAATGCCGTAGATGGCCGCTGGGATGACGATGGTGAAGATCGTCTCTGATTTGCTGGCGCCCAGCGCCAGACCGCCCTCGCGCAAGCTGCGCGGCACCGCGCGCAGGAAGTCTTCCGTACTCCGGAGCGCTATGGGAATCATCATAATACCGAGCGCGATGCCGCCGGCCAATGTCGAGAAGTGATGCATCGGCAGCACCACCAGCGTGTAGACAAAAATCCCCATCACCACGGAGGGCACTCCGTTCAGCAGGTCCGTGGTGTAGCGGACGGCAAAGCCGCTCCAGCCGCCCGCAAACTCCGACAGGTAGATGCCGCCCAGCAGACCGATTGGCACGCCGATCAGCGTGGCGAGGCTCAGCAGTTTGAGAGTGCCGATAATCGCGTTCCGCACGCCGCCGCCAGGCTCGCCGACCGGCGCCGGCAGTTGCGTAAAAAAGTGGAGGGTCAGCGAGTGCGCGCCGTTCCACAACAGATACAGCAGGATGGTGAGCAGCACGCCGACAACTAACAGCGTGCAAAGGCCCGAGAGCGTCAGCATGGCAACGTTTACCACGCGGCGCCGAAGCGGTGGGTAGGCGACGACGGCTGCGCTCACAAGGCCACCTCGTCGGTCCGAACTGAAAGCATGAGCAGCCGAGCCAGCGCGTTGATGATCATGGTCACGGCGAACAGAACCAGACCCAGCTCTATCAGCGCATGCAGATAGAGGTCACCCGTTGCCTCAGTAAATTCATTCGCGATGACGGCGGCAATCGTATACCCCGGCGCCATCAGGGACGTCGAAACCTGCGCCACATTTCCGATGACCATGGTCACAGCCATGGTCTCGCCCAGCGCGCGTGCCAGCGCGAGGAACACCGACCCCATGATGCCCTGCCGCGCGTACGGTACAACGGTCCGCCAGGTCACTTCCCACTTTGTCGCACCCAGCGCCATCATAGCTTCGCGCTGCGCGATTGGTACGGCCAGCAGCACTTCCCGCGAAATGGAGACGATGAACGGCACCACCATAATGGCCAGAATGACTGCGGCCGAGAAATAGCTGACCCCGTAAAACGTGCCGCTGAAGATCGGGAGCCAGCCGAAGAACTTTTGAAAGGCCGGCATGATCGCCGTCAGTACGGGAATCAGCAGAAAAATGCCGATTAACCCGTAGACCACGCTCGGCACCGCCGCCAGCAGTTCAATCAGAAATGTCAGAGCGTTGGAAACACTGCGCGGCGCCAGCTCCGCCAGAAAGATGGCTGCCCCCAGACCGATGGGAATCGCAAGAATCAAGGCCAGCAGAGACGTAACGACAGTTCCGTAAACAAACGGCCAGGCCCCGAACAGCCCATTGACTGGGTCCCAGGTGCTGGTTATCAGAAAATGCCACCCGAACTGGTGCCGCGCAATCCGCGAGTACTCCCAAAGATGGTGCACCAGCAGTCCGGTGATCAGGATAATGGACCATCCACCTGCCATCGTCAGCAGGTGGATAGCTTCATCGCCTTTCCGCAGCCGTTCCACAAGCGTCTGCTTCCGGAACAGCTTCTCCGAGGGCAGGGGCATCCCTGGAGTGGAAATCACTACATTTCCCATGCAACTCTCCTGCAGCGTTCGCAGCTTAGTACTGCAGCTTTTTCATTTGCTGCAGTTCCTTCTGCACTACGTTGGCCGGCAGCGGAGCGTAAGCCAGCGGGGTCGTATATTTCTGCCCGTCGGTCAAACCCCAGTAGAGAAATGCCTTCAAGGCCGCGGCCTTCTGCGGATTGTTAAGCTTCTCCGGGATCAGCAGCCAGGTGTACGTGGAGATCGGGTAAGCCTGCGCGCCGGGTGCGTTTGTGATCGAGACCCTGAAATCCGCTGGCATTGACTTGTTGGCGCCCGCGGCGGCGGCGGTGACTGTGGCCAGGCTGGCGCGAACGTAGTTGCCCGAGCTGTTCTTCACGTCACCGTACAGAATGTGATTCTGGATCGAATAGATCAGCTCCACATATCCGATAGAATTTGGCAGACGGCGGATCAGCCCGCTGACGCCTTCATTGCCCTTGCCGCCCACACCCACCGGCCACTTCACTGAGGTGCCGACGCCGACTTTGCTCT
>JAJXUS010000191.1 GCA_021782675.1 Acidobacteriota bacterium | reverse complement strand
GATCTTTCTTGCGATGGCGATTGGCGTCGCCATCGGACATCTCGATCCGCGCTCTGCCACCTTCGTCGACAGTTTTCAGCGCGGCACCACCAACATTCCCATAGCCATCGGGCTGATTGTGATGATGTTTCCGCCGCTGGCGAAGGTGCGGTACGACAAGCTGCATGAAGTGTTCCGCAACTGGCGCGTCCTCACACTTTCTCTGGTGCAGAACTGGCTGGTCGGTCCCATTCTGATGTTCGATCTGGCGGTCCTTTTTCTGCGTGGAGAGCCGGCCTACATGCGCGGGCTGATCCTTATCGGCATTGCCCGGTGCATCGCCATGGTTCTTGTGTGGAACGAACTGGCGGAGGGCGACACCGACTACGCCGCGGGACTGGTCGCGCTTAACAGTGTCTTCCAGATGCTTTTCTACAGCGTTTACGCATGGTTCTTTCTAACGGTTCTGCCCGCACACCTCGGGCTCACTGGCGCCTCTGTTTCCATCGGCATCGGGCAGATTGCAAAAAGTGTCGGCATCTATCTGGGCATTCCCTTCACTGCAGGCTTTTTCACGCGGCTCATCCTGACGCGGCTGCGCGGACAAACGTGGTATCAGCAGCGCTTTCTGCCGCGTATCAGCCCGCTCACGCTGGTGGCGCTGCTGTTCACAATTGTCGTCATGTTCACGCTGAAAGGCGACCTGATCGTGCGGCTCCCGCTGGATGTGCTGGAGATCGCGATTCCCCTTGTCCTCTACTTTGCCGTGATGTTCCTGGTGAGCTTCTGGATGGGCAGGCGGCTGGGCGCGGATTACTCGCAGACGGCGACGCTGTCGTTCACAGCCGCGGGCAACAACTTCGAACTGGCCATCGCCGTTGCCGTGGCCGTCTTTGGGCTGAATTCTCGCGAGGCCTTCGTCGGCGTGGTCGGGCCGCTGATCGAGGTGCCCGCGCTGATCAGTCTGGTAAATGTGGCGTTCTGGATGCGGCGACGCTTCTTTGCGCCTCCCGCTGCCGCCTGAGCCAGATTGCGTGGCGGCACCTGCGCTACACTGGCTCCCGATGCCGCTCTCGTTCATTGAAGATATCCTTGCGCGCTACAGACAGAAAAACCGCGCGCTACGCCGCGCGATCCCTTTTGCAGCTTCGGCGCGATGGCAGACCGTAGCGATACTGGCCGCGCTTCTGACGGGTACTTCCCTCGTAGCCGGGGCAAAGAAGCCCGCTGCACCGAAAGCCACACCGTGGGCCATTGCCATCCACGGCGGCGCCGGAGAAGCAGAATGGCTGCGAATGGACGCGCCGACGGCCGCGGCGTATCACGCATCGCTGCAAAAGGCTCTCACTGCCGGTGCGGCCGTGCTGGCCCGCAAAGGTACAGCGATGGATGCGGTAGAAGCGGCAGTTGAAGTGCTGGAGGACGATCCGCTGTTTAACGCAGGCCGCGGCTCCGCGTTTACAGCCGCCGGAACGAACGAGATGGATGCGGCCATCATGGATGGAAAAGACCTTGCAGGTGCGGGCGTGGCGGGAGTGCACGTTACGCGGCACCCAGTGGCGTTGGCCCGCACGGTGATGGAGCGCACACCCTACGTGCTGCTGGTCGGACGCGGCGCCGACGCCTTTTCAAAAGCGCAGGGACTTGCGCAGGAACCACCCAGCTTCTTCTTTACCGAGATGCGCTGGAAGGAATTCGAAGGCGTCATGCGCGCCAGCCATCGGCCGATCCCGCCGCGCCCGGCAGGCGTTCCACCGGCGCCTCCTGCCGGGGACAAGCACGCTGGCCTGGTTGCTCCCTTTGCCCATCGCTTTGGCACCGTGGGTGCCGTGGCGCGCGACAGCGCCGGAAATCTGGCGGCGGCGACCTCCACCGGCGGCATGCAGGGCAAGCTGCCCGGCCGCGTCGGTGATTCTCCGATCCTGGGCGCGGGCACGTTTGCGGACAACCGCGGCTGTGCGGTCTCTGGCACGGGCGTCGGTGAATATTTCATCCGCCTGTCGCTCACGCACTCCGTCAGCGCGCTATGCCGCGCCGGTATTTCGCCGCAACAAGCGGCGGACAACCTGATCCACAAGACGCTGCCCGCGTTGCCAGGCGGTGAGGGCGGCGTGATCGTCGTAGGAAAGGCCGGCCCGCCGGTGTGGAGTAACAACACGCTCGGCATGTTCCATGCGCGGCAGGTAGAAGGCGGCCAGCCAGAAGTCTGGGTCAAGTAACGCGGAGCGAGACAGCGATCCGTTAGACTTAGGGCGATGTCAGCCCTTCCGTCGGCCGGGATTCGCAGAGCTTCTCTGCGCCGGCGAATCGCTCGCGGTATCGCATGGCTCGTGCTGCTGCTTGCAGCCGCGGCAGGCCTTCTCATCTTCGGCGGCACGCTCTGGCTGCGGCATGCGATGCGCGTTTCGCTGCCATCGCTCGACGGCACGCTGCGCGCCCCCGGGCTGCAGGCGGCGGTGTCCGTGCGGCGCGACAGTCACGGTGTTCCGCACATCACGGCGGCGAATCTTGATGATCTGATCTTCGCGCAAGGCTACGTCACCGCGCAGGACCGCCTGTGGCAGATGGATCTGCTGCGGAGATTCGCAGCCGGCACGCTTTCCGAGATCATGGGAGAACGGGCGCTGGAGCACGATCGCCTGCAGCGCATCCTGGAGATTCCACAGGCGGCGCAGATCGCCTGGGACGCAATGACGCCGGACGAACACCGCTATCTTGCGGACTACGCGCGCGGCGTGAACGCGTGGATCGCGCAGGCGGGCGACCATCTGCCCGCGGAATTCCGTCTGCTGCGCTACCGCCCACAGCCCTGGCGGCCCATGGACTCCGTGTTGACCGGGATGAATCTGGCGCAGTCGCTGAGCACAGACTTTCCGCACAAGCTGAGCCGTGAAGTGATCGAGCAGCGGCTGCATTCCCCCGCAATGCTTCAGGATCTCTATCCCGTCGGCTCCTGGCGCGACCATCCGCCGGTCTCGAATCAGCCGGACATCTCTGCGCCCCAGCCCATCCCACAGATTCCGCTCGACCCGTCGCAGACAGGAGTGGCATCCGCGGCGGACATTCTCGCGCTCGAAGAGCAACTGGGAATGCGCCGGGCAGAGTGCCCGAGTTGTGCCGCCGGTTCCAACAACTGGGTGGTGTCGGCAGCGCACAGCACGACGGGCACGCCGCTCCTGTCGAACGACATGCACCTGGACCATACAATCCCTGACCCATGGTATGAGGCGCAGCTAACCGGCGGCGGATTGGATGTGGCTGGCGTAACCATGCCGGGCGTGCCGTTTGTTATCGTCGGCCACAATCAGCGCATCGCCTGGGGATTTACGCTGATGTATGCAGACATTCAGGATGTGTACGTCGAGCAGACACGCGGCAACCAATATCGCACGGCAGCCGGCTGGCAGCCGATTGTCCGCCAGCGTGAGGTGATCCACGTACGGGGGCGCGGGGATGTGCCGATTGAAGTCGAACGAACCGATCATGGCCCCATCATTACGCCGCTGCTGCCGCATGAGCACCGAACGCTCGCGCTGCGCTGGACGGTCTACGTGCCGGGTGGTTTCACGCTGCCCTTCTGCCAGCTCAACAGCGCGCAGAACTGGCAGCAGTTTCGTGCCGCGCTGGCGCTGCTGGGTGGCCCGCCGCAGAACGCTGTCTACGCGGACAGTGACGGCAATATCGGCTATCAGGCGACCGGCAAAATTCCCTTCCGCCCGAATGGCCTTGCCGCCACGCCCATCACCGACGACACGCATGAGTGGCAGGGGTGGATTCCCTTCGACGCACTGCCCTCGTCCTACAACCCGCCCGATGGCATTCTGGCCACGGCGAATGCGAGGATCACGCCCGACGGCTACCCGTATCCCATCACGCTGGACTGGGCCGACCCCTACCGCAACGAACGCATCTGGAAGGTCCTGGAATCCCGGCCGAAGTTCTCGCCCGCAGACATGCTGGCCCTGCAGAACGATATCTATTCTGCAGTTGATCTCGAAATTGCGCAGCGGCTGACATATGCGATCGATCATGCCAGGCATCCCGACCACCGCTTGCGGCAGGCGGCGGATATTCTGCGCGCGTGGAACGGCCAGGTAACGGTGTCAACGGCCGCTGCCACAATCGTGGATGCTGCGCGGGCGGCGTTGTGGCCCATGGTGCTGGAGCCGCAGTTGGGCAACGACTGGAAGCTCTACCACTGGTACGAGTCGGCCTATGTGCAGGAGCAGATTGTCACCAATCAGTCGCCGCACTGGCTCCCGAAGAAGTATTCCAACTGGAATGAATTTCTGACCGCTGCCGTCGAGCGTGGGCTGGATGCTGAACACGCTCCCGAGGACTTAAACAACTGGCACTATGGCTACGTGCACCCTGTCGAGGTCGAGCATCCGATCTACGGTCTATTCCCGTGGCTGCGCAGTTGGACCGGCACAGGCGTGCAGCCGCAATCCGGCGACGGCACCACCGTAAAGCAGGTCATGCGCAGCTTTGGACCTTCGGAGCGGCTCACCGTGGACTTCTCGAACCTGGACCATACCACGCTGAACATCGTCATCGGCCAGTCCGGGGATCCGCTGAGCCCGCATTACATGGATCAGTGGCCGTACTGGTACAACGGCACGACCTTCCGCCTGCCGTTCAGCGCTGGGGCCGTGCAGGCTGCGGCAACCCACACGCTGACCCTGACACCATAGCCGAAACGACGGCGCGCGTTTGGGTATCATGAGTGTCATGTCTCCCGAGGTAAAAGAAATTCTGCAGAGCGGCGCCGAGCGCACGGATGCTGCGCTGGAACGGCTGCTGCCCGGCGCCGATGTTGAACCAGTCTCCCTGCACCGCGCCATGCGCCACAGCACATTCGCCGGCGGCAAGCGCCTGCGGCCCATCCTGGCAATGGAAGCCGCGCGCATGATCGCGGGATGCACGCCGGATGGTGTTGAGGAGCTTGGCGCAGCCATCGAAATGCTGCACACTTACTCGCTGGTGCACGACGATCTGCCCGCGCTGGATAACGACGATCTGCGCCGGGGTAAGCCAACCTGTCACGTGGTCTACGGCGAAGACATCGCCATCCTTACCGGCGATGCGCTGCAGACGCTGGCGTATCAGACCACGGCGGAACTGCGGTGTCCGGCCGCCGCGACAGTCGCCATCGTCGCCGAGCTGGCCCGCGCTACGGGCACCGTGGATGGCATGATCGGCGGCCAGGTGATGGATCTAGAGGCAGAAGGTGTCACGCCGACCGCAGCCTGGGTGGAGCGCATCCACCGCGGCAAGACGGGCGCGCTGATCACTGCAGCACTGGTGACTGGCGGTCTGTACGC
>JAJXUS010000190.1 GCA_021782675.1 Acidobacteriota bacterium | reverse complement strand
AGCAGCAGCAGCGCAAGCGCCAGCGCGCGGTCCAGCATCTCCAGCGACCCCGCGGATAGTTGCAGCTCCACCATGGCGCGCTTCATGCGCTGGTCGGCAATGTAGCTGAGCGTGGCCGCCTCCAGCGGCACCTGGTCCGCCTTCGCCAGTTGCAGAAACGAGCGCAGTTGCGCCTGGTCAATGGGGTCGCCCTCCATCGCCCGCCGCAGTCCGGCGTTGATGGCAAAACCGGCTGCCAGCGTGAGGGCCGGCGGCTTGGGCAGTCCCGCCTGCGAAAGAAAATGCAGCAGGCTCGCGTGGTCTTCGTAAATCGTCGTCAGCGAGCTCTCGATGTCCCACAAGGTCGAGTTCAGAATCAGCTGCACGATGCGCCGCTGCTCATCGGTGAACAGCGATGTCAGCGAGTAGTCCACGTGCCCGTAGTGCCGGTCAATCAGGCGAATCACCTCAGGAAAGTTGGCGCGCTGCACCTGTTCCGAGGCCTGCCGCGCAAACGCTTCAAAGTCGCCCGCATCCTTCTCCGCATAGGGCTTCACCGCCGCGGTAATGTTCTGGTCGCCGAAGTGCAACACTGCAAATGAGAAGCTCTGCTCTTCGCCGGTGATGGAGCTGGCAACCTTCGCGCGGCCCAGCGCCAGCCGTCCGCGGCCCGACGTGTAAATCTCATACGAAATGCGCCGCACGCGGAAGCAGAACAGCGGCGTCTCCTCCGAAAACGACGAGAACACCGAGCTGATGGCGTAGTGCGCGGCCACCTGCTCCAAGCCCAGCTCCTGCGCGCGAATCTTCTGCTGGTACAGGCGCACCCCATCGCTCACGCTCGCCACGTTGGAGCGCGCCGCGCTCAGCCGCTCAATTAGCGCCGGCTCAAGCGCCGCAACCCGCTCGCCAAACAACTCCTGCGCCAACTGCAGCACGCGCCCCGCATACGAAATCACCTGCACCGTCTCAATGTTGGAAATGTCGTCAAAGAACCAGCCGCAGCTCGTGTACATCAGTTGCGCGTGACGCTGCATCTCCATCAGTTCCAGTGCCCGCACCCGCTCCTCGCTGCTCAGCAAATGACTCTGGTGCTGGTCAAAGAAGTGCTGCAGCGCTTCGTCGCTGCGCTCCAGTATCACCTGGATGTACCCATCGCGCGCCGCCCACACATCCTTCAGCAGCTTTGCGCCTTCATGCTCCGTCAGCGGCGCAATCGCGTCCCGCAGTTCATCCAGCCCCTGGCGCAGCGGCTCGCGCCATGCCTGGTTCCATCCCGGCAAGCCGCTGCTGCAGCCGCAGTCGCTGCGCCAGCGCTCCACGCCGTGCATGCAACTCCACGATGTGTTGTCCCGTATCTCGCATTCCCACTCCGGCGGATACTCCGCCAGAAAGTTCCCATAGTTGGTCAGCTTGACGGTCTCGTCCTCTTCCAGCAGGCGCAGCGCATACGCCAGCGCCATCTCGCCGTGCTTGTGGTGGTGCCCATAGGACTCGCCATCCGTGGCCACATGCACCAGTTGCGGCTGCGCGCTGTCCTTGAAGCCCGCCTTCAGCCGCGCCGCAAACGCCTCGCCGGAGTTCAGCAGCCCCTCAAACGCAATCGCCCGCGACGTCGGCCCGTCATAGAAAAACACCGCAATCGACGCCCCGGACGCAAAGCGCACAAGATACGGACGCCGCGTATCCACCGTCGCGTCCGGCGTATCAATCCAGCTCGTTTCCGTGTGCCCGGCCGTCTCCTTCAGCATCCGGATCCGCCGGCACTGGTGCGGCGCCAGCAGCGTGAACTTGATGCCGTGATCGGCCAGAAGCTCCAGCGTCTCCGTGTCCGCCGCCGTCTCCGCCAGCCACATCCCCTCCGGCGGCGCGCCATAGTGGTAGAGATAATCCGCAATGCCCCAGCGAATCTGCGTAATCCGGTCCCGGCGGCTCGCCAGCGGCATGATCATGTGGTTGTAGCCCTGCGCCATCGCCGAGCTGTGACCCTTGAACGCGCTCCGGCTGCGCCGCTCCCCGTCCAGAATCATCCGGTGCGTCCGCGGCGCATACTCCTTCAGCCAGTTCAGCAGCGTCGGACCGAAGTTGAAGCTCACCCGCGAATAGTTGTTCACAATTCGCGTGATCTGGTTCCTGTTGTTCTGCACGCGCGCCGCGCCGTTCGTCGCGTAGCACTCCGCGCAGACGCGCTCATTCCAGTCGTGATACGGTGCGGCAGAGTCCTGCGTCTCCACCGTTTCCAGCCACGGATTTTCACGCGGCGGCTGATAAAAATGACCATGAATGCAGACAAAACGTTTACTCGAAGCCATGAACAATCCAATCGCACAGCGGGCCTCTACGCGGCATGCCCGGCCATTCAGCCTATTGTAGGCTTGCCCGCCCGGCTGGCACGCCCGGCTTTGCCAGGTCGCACGCCCGCCACAGATACCAGCTCGCCACGGAACGAAACGGCGCCCAGCGCTTCCCCCGCTTCAGCAGCACCTCCGCCTTCGGCAGGTCGGCCGCTTCAAGCGGCCGCGATTTCGGCAGCCGCTGAAACGTCAGCGCAAATCCCTTCCGCACGCCATAGTCCGTCACCGGAAACACATCCGGCCGCCCCATGCGAAAAATCAGCAGCATCTCCACCGTCCAGGGGCCAATGCCGCGCACCGCCGTCAGCCGCTCCACAATCTCCGCATCCGTCATCCTGCGAATCGCCGCGTGCGCCGGCACCGTACCATCCAGCGTCTTCGCCGCCAGGTCGCGCAGCGCCTTGATCTTGTTGCCGGAAACGCCCGCCGCCCGCAGCGGCTCGTCCGGCGTCTTCAGCAGCAGCTCCGGAGTCGGGTCGCCGCCAAAGTACTCTCGCACCCGCCGGTGAATCGTGGCCGCCGCCTTGCCATGCAGTTGCTGATACAGAATCGACTCCAGCAGCGACTCAAACGGCGACGGCGAAGGATCCAGCCGCAGCGTGAATCCGCCCACGCGGTCCATCAGCGCGCCCAGCTTCGCGTCGCTCGCCCTCAGATGCGCCACCGCCTCCACCGCATCAAACGGCAGCTTCCTGCTCCGCCCATCATGAATCATAGGAAAACAGTGTAGCGCGTGCGCATTGCATACTGGCGCCCTTCCGCAGAGTGTGATTTTTCTCGCCTGCGCAAAGGGATCCTGAAGCATTCGCTGGCGCTAACGGCATCTTTTCGGACTCCCCGTGATCCTGCATCTCAGCCTTGATGCGAGCGTACCGCATATACACCCAGAGATAGAAAATGGCCGTGATCAGCAGCATAACCGGAGCCGGAAAGACCTGTACGGCGATCAATATCTGGTCGGACAGACGAGTCGCAGGGAGGTGCAGAGCATGAAGGAGAGAAAAGGTAAATGCCCAAAAGAGATCCCCGGTCAACACGAGTGCACCGGCATTCACCAGGAGTGCAAGCCACCGGATCACTCCGCCTTCAACCCAGAGCATGGCGCAAGCGGGAATCGTGAGTAGCAGGAGTTTGGCGTCGTATTGCCGATGGTAGATAGGCAACATGGAAAGAGCGGCAATTGACGCGAGCGCCAACCAGGTCCTCGCCCGCGAGGGCCGGGACCGCACAGTGACAAACACCCATATAAGCAGTAGCGGCGCACACACAAGATAGGTGGCTGTGTTGTAGAACTGAGGATCGCCCCGAAAAACGCTGAAGACAGTTTGCAGACTTATGACCGACTCGATGCCGCGGGCGCCAGTTGAAGCGAGACTGGGATCGTTGATACCGCCGTGCGCCGAATAAGACGCGATATTTGAATGCAGTTCCTGTATCCAGTGTGGGGATACGTGCCAAACCCACAGGACTCCCGGAAGACATAGAACTACCGTCACCAAGAGTGTTTGCAGTGCACGCTTGCGGTAAGTCCCGCCGGCCAATAAGAAATAAAGCCAGACCAGGCCCGTATCGTGCGGCTTGATTGCCAGGCTAATCGCGAAACAGAGGATGCCAGCCGCGACAAACCGTTCCCGAATAAAGCACCAGACGGCCCCCACGCAAAGGCTGACAACAAGTGCGGCAGCATTGCATAAGATAATGAGCCCTTCACTGTTGGCGATAAGAAAACCTGCTAAAGCTCCGGAGAGAACTGGCGCGTAGTCTGCCCCGAGATTCCACATCAGAAACGATGCAAAGATCAGGCCCCCAACTGTAAGCCCGAACCAGAGTAACTCAGCCGATCTCAACGGCAGTGCTGCGATTGGAACAGCGAACGAGAACACGCTTGGTGGATAGGGGCACCGCGTAACAATCGGGGAATTGCGCACGACATTCACTGGAAGCGGTCCTGCTTCTGCTTGATATATGCGCAGCACTTCACTTTCCATGTACGGATCACAATTCTGAACAAGGCATCGAGCAGGGTAGTAAAGCGCTTTAAAATCCAGCATCGGAGTATTGCTGGCGTGTTCCAGGGCGACGCCCAGCAAAAGGAACACTGTGCTCCCGAGAAGCAGGAAAATATACCCGTCCACGCAGTCCTTTTTCATATTCAACCTGCCCTCCGATCAGAAAAGAAACACAACGTCCGAATAACACAGCATAATGATCTCCTCAGGCATATGAGATTCAGTGCCTGAATGTCCAGGCAACTTCATGGTATGCCGCAGTGGAGTTTTGCTGCGCCCGTGTCATTGTCATGCTAACCTAAGCCGTGAGCCGCGCTTTCGATTGACGGTTTTTGCCATATTCCCGCAACCCTGAAGCTGTGACAATGTCTGGATTGAAATCAAACGATGAGATAGAACCCTGCCTCACGGCAGTAATGCCTGTCTATAATGAGGCTGCCACCGTGGCCGAAGTCGTCAACGCAGTGTTGGCGCAGCGTCTGGTGCAGCAACTGATCATCGTAGATGACTGTTCTCAGGACGGCACTTGGAGCCAACTCCAGCCGCTCGCGCAAATCGAACCGCGGATCAAACTCATCCGGCATGACGTGAACCTGGGCAAAGGGGCGGCGTTGCGCACCGGCGTTGCACACGCGACTTCGGAAATCGTCATCATCCAGGATGCGGATCTGGAATACGACCCGGCCGAGTATTTTCTGCTGATCTCGCCGATCCTGTCCAACAAGGCGGACGTCGTGTTCGGGTCGCGGTTCCACGGCGGCGGCGGTGCCCGCCGGGTCTTGTATTTCTGGCATTCAGTGGGGAACAAGCTTCTCACGATGTGTTCGAACATGGCCACGAATTTGAACTTGACGGACATGGAGACGTGCTACAAGGCATTCCGCCGCGAGGTAATCCAGCAAATTCGGATTGAAGAGAACCGCTTCGGTTTCGAGCCGGAGATCACGGCCAAAGTCGCGAAGGC
>JAJXUS010000189.1 GCA_021782675.1 Acidobacteriota bacterium | reverse complement strand
ATGCCACACTGCCGCGCGCTTTTTCTCTGGAAGGGATCGGTTCGAGAGCATGTCGGAAAACGTTGCAGAGGGCCTTCCGGCCACGCAGCAAGCCGGGGCAGCGCCGCGAAAACCAGTCGTCAACGACTTCAGCATTCAGGCCGCCACGGTAAACGGGTCCGGTTCGCAGTCTGCCAACAGCGTGCTGCTGCGCACCATCTTCCGCATGGGCATCCCGGTGAGCGGAAAAAACCTCTTTCCGTCGAACATCGCCGGGCTGCCTACCTGGTACACGATCCGCGCGAGCCGCCGTGGTTATGTGGCCCGCAAAAAAGAGCTCGACATCCTGATCGCCATGAATCCGGAGACGGCGAAGGAAGATGTGCTCTCGCTGCCGCCGGGCGCGGTCGCCATTCACGATCAGTCCGTCGACCTGCAACAGTACCGAGAGGATGTCATCTGTTATCCGGTCCCGTTCGACAAGCTGACGGCCGCTGTCTGCCCGGAGGCGAAGTTGCGCAAGCTGGTGCGCAACATGGTTTACGTCGGCGTTGCCGCGCAGCTTTTTGCCATGGATATGGCATGCCTTGAAAAAGAGCTGCGGCGGCAGTTTGCGAAGAAGGTAAAGGCGGCCGAACTGAACTGGGCCGCCGTGCAGGCAGGGTACCAGTATGCGGAGGAATCGCTCACCAAGCGCGATCCATTTGTGCTGGAGCGGATGCACGCGACCGATGGAAAGATCATCATCGACGGCAACGCGGCGGCCGCACTGGGTGCTATGTTTGCCGGCGTCACGGTCGTCACGTGGTATCCCATCACTCCAAGCTCTTCCGTGGTCGAACAGTTGATCGACTACATGCGCAAGTACCGCATTGAGCCGGACGGCAAAGCGACGTTTGCCGTCGTGCAGGCGGAAGATGAGCTGGCGGCGATTGGGGGAGTATTCGGCGCCGGCTGGGCCGGTGCGCGTGCCATGACCGCGACCTCAGGCCCAGGAATTTCGCTGATGGCCGAGTTCGCAGGCCTGGGATATTTTGCCGAGATTCCGGGCGTGATCTTCGACGTCCAGCGCGTGGGGCCTTCGACGGGCATGCCGACGCGCACCATGCAGGGCGACATCCTCAGCATTGCGTATCTCTCCCACGGCGACACCAAGCATGTCATGCTGCTGCCGGGCAGCGTTCGCGAGTGCTTCGATTTCGGCATGGCGGCGTTCGATCTTTCCGAGCGGCTGCAGACGCCGGTGTTTGTGCTCAGCGATCTGGATCTGGGCATGAACAACTGGATGTCCGAGCCATTCGAGTACCCTGTGAAACCGCTGGACCGCGGCAAGGTTCTGACGGCGGAGCAACTGCGTGCAGCCGGCGGGTTTGCGCGATATCGCGACGTGGACGGCGACGCGATCCCGTATCGTACGCTGCCGGGGACGGATCATCCGATGGCAGCCTACTTCACGCGGGGCAGCGGCCACAATGACCGCGCACAGTACAGTGAGCGGCCGGACGATTACGAAGGCATTATGGAGCGGCTGGCGCGCAAGTTTGAGACCGCGCGGACCCTCGTGCCGCAGCCGGTGGTGGTGCAGAATGGGCGGTCAAAGATCGGCATCATCGCCTATGGAACCTCCGATTTTGCGGTTCTGGAGTCGCGCGACCAACTGCTCAAGGAGTACGGCGTGGACACCGACTACCTGCGGCTGCGGGCCTTTCCGTTTTCGGCGGCAGTGCATCGCTTTATCGAGAGCCACGACCGCGTCTACGTTGTGGAGCAGAATCGCGACGCCCAGATGTTGAGCCTGCTGAAGCTGGATCTACCAGCGGAGCAAACCGCAAAGCTGCGCAGCATCCGGCACTTTAACGGGCTGCCAATGGACGCCCGCTCTGTCACCGACGCATTTGTATTTCAGGAGGAAATCTAATGGCCGCCCCCGCAACTTCGCCCGCCGCGCCCGCACCGAAGACCAATCGCATCGGACTGCAGGTGCTGGACTATCGTGGCGGCAAGACGACGCTGTGCGCCGGCTGTGGCCATAACGCGATCTCTGAGCGCATTATCGACGCGTTTTATGAGATGGGCGTCGCTCCCGAGCGCGTCATGAAGCTCTCTGGCATTGGCTGCTCCTCGAAGAGCCCGGCATATTTTCTGAATCGCTCGCACAGCTTTAACAGCGTGCACGGCCGCATGCCGTCGGTGGCTACCGGTGCTGTGCTGGCAAACCGCACCATGAATGCGCTGGCGGTGAGTGGCGACGGCGATACGGCATCGATTGGTTTTGGACAGTTTGCCCATCTGATGCGGCGCAATCTGCCGCTGATCTACGTGATCGAAAACAACGGCGTATACGGGCTGACCAAGGGGCAGTTCTCGGCGACGGCCGATGTCGGCTCCAAACTCAAGACCGGCGTTGTCAACGATCTGCCGCCGATTGACATGTGCATCATGGCGGTTGAGCTGGGCGCTACGTTTGTCGCGCGCTCTTTCTCTGGCGATAAGAAGCAACTGCTGGCGATGCTGAAGGCTGCGATTGCGCACAAGGGCACTGTGATCCTGGATGTGATCTCGCCCTGTGTCACCTTCAACGATCACGAAGGATCGACGAAGAGCTATAAGCATATGCAGGCGCATGAAGAGGCCATCGCTGAGGTGGGCTTTGTACCGCACTTTGAAGACATCGCCGTCGATTACGATCCAGGCACAACCTACGATGTGACCATGCACGATGGGTCCCACCTGCGGCTGCGCAAGCTGCAGGAAAACTACAATCCCAGCGATCGCATCTCGGCCGTTACCGCGCTGATGGAAGCCAACCAGCGCGGCGAGGTGTTGACTGGCATGTTTTATATCGATACGAAGAAGCCGGACTTTACGCAACTGTTGAACATGGTGGATGAGCCCCTGGCAACGCTGCCCGAGAGCCGCGTGCGGCCTTCGCGGGAGACGCTCGAGCAGATTATGGAGTCGTTGCGTTAGGGTTTCTTGCTGCGTGCGCGTCCGGTTGCGCGCAGCGGAGTGAAGGGAACTGCCTCCGGATGGTTTCGAGCATCCGGGATGGGTTCGCCGGCCGACAACTTCATGAGAACCACTCCCGCCCAGACCGGCAGTGCATAGTCTTCGTCGTCATCCACCGGGGGCCCGCTCCGCACCTTCGCTGAGACTTCCTTCAGCTCCACCGCCAAAACGCTTGTCGCCTTCAATTCCTGTGCCGTGGGCTGCCGCGCTTCTTCCCAGCGGTCTTCAAGGATGTGATTGGTAAAGGCGCGCAGCGCTGCCAGCTTCTCCGCCGGCTCGCTCACCAGACGCGCGCGTCCCAGCACCAGAACCGAGCGGTAATTCATGGAGTGGTGGAAGACCGAACGCGCCAGAACCAGCCCGTCGAGCAGCGTGACTGTCACGCAGACATCGATACCCGCTGCCACCGACCGCAGCATGCGGCTGGCCGCTGAACCGTGGAGATAAAGCTGCTCGCCCACGCGCGCATAGCTTGTCGGGATGACATAGGGCTGGCCGTCCACAACAAATCCCACATGGCAGAGGAAGCCTTCGTCCAGGATTGCGTGGATGACGGCGCGGTCATAGGCCGCACGCTTTGGCAGGCGTCCAACTGTCGTGCGCGCGGTGGGTTGATAGGTCTTACTCATACGGTCCGCAGTGCCATTCGACGGTCATCCGGCGCCGCGCCCGTACATTCAGAAAAATGGCATTCCGCCAGGCCGTGCCGATGCTGGACGCAAAAGGCTAGCTATGCTGCCCGCTGTGTTCGGGGCTCGATCCCGGCTCGGGATAATCCGTATCCGCGCCCTCTTCGAGTGGGTTGTTATCGCGGTGACCGATTTGTCCGCTCAGAGAACCATGAGGCACCGGGCGCTCCCCACAAGGGTGCGGCGAATCGTCCTCCACCGCACCTTTCTGTTCATCGCAGTCGGGGTGGTTCTGCGGAACCGGGTCTGCCATCACATCCGTCCTGCGGTTGGCTTGGCGTAGATACGCACACCCATGCCGTTCAGTTTGCTGCGCGCCTGCATCGCCTCGGGCGTCTGCGGGTGGCGCACGATCAGCGCACGCAGATCGCGGATTCCGGCTTCCTTCTGGCCCAGGGACAGCTCGGATTCGCCCTTGCGGAGCTGCGCTGTGGGCGCTTTGGCACTACCCGGATAATTGCTGAGCACCTGCGTGTAGTTGTCGATTGCGCCCTTGTAGTTGCCGGAGCGGTAGTCGATCTCACCCAGGTAGAACTGAGCGTTTCCGGCCTGATCGCTCTGCGGGTAGAACTTGATGACGTCGCCAAATTCCTGGCTGGCCAGGTTGTACTTGGCAGAGTTGTAGTCGCTGACCGCGGATTGATAGAGCTGATCGAGCGGAGGCGCCTGGGGAGCGGCGGGCTGGCCTGGAGCCGCGGAGGCACCCGGCGCACCCGCTGCCGCGCCTGACAACCCAGACTGGCCGGCTGCGAGGGACTGCTGCTGCTGCTGGATGTTCGTCAGGCTCTGGCTGATCTTATCCAGGCGGGCGCGCAGCTCATCCAGCGAATCGTTCATAGACTGCATCTGCCCGGAAAGCTGCTGCAGCGAGTTGCCCTGCGCTCCCTGCTCGGTCTGCGCGGCCTTCTGCAGCGCGTCTACCTGGGAGGCCATTTTGCCGACGTTGTCAGAGGTCTGCTGCATCAATTGGTGCAGGGTGGCGTACCGCTCGTCGTTCGCCTGCTGCATGGAGAGCAGCATCTCCTGCAACTGCTGCACCTGCGCCTGCAGCGCAATAATGTCTTTGTTGGCCGCGACCGCGCGGGTCGCCGGAAACAACAGGAGAACGCAGAGACACACCAGAGGAATTCGCAGCCAGTTCCGCATACCACACCTAAGGGTGAGCGCACGCACGCTCACAAAATTCGGTTCCAACTAAAGTGTACGGCAGCGCGACTCGGTTGCGCACCGGGGATCGCAGCCGGTGACAGCAGAAGAGTTACCTGCAAAAGCAATGGCGCCGGCAGAAGCCAGCGCCATTGAACGCGAGAAAGAGCTGTTTACTGGTCCAGGCTGAACTGCGCGCGGCGATTCTGCTGCCAGCACTGTTCATTCTGCTCGGTGCAGAACTGCTTTTCCTTGCCGTAGCTGATGGTGCGAATGCGGCTGGCATCGACGCCGGCCTGTGTCAGGGCCGTCTTGGCGGCGTTGGCACGGTTCTGTCCGAGCGCCAGGTTATACTCCGCCGACCCGCGGTCATCGCAGTATCCGGCGATCACGATCTTCGCCGAGGGGTGCGACTGCAGGAACTGCGCATCCTGCTGGATCGTCTGCTGGGCATCCGGCCGGATGCTGTAGCTGTCATAGTCGAAGAAGACAGGAAGAT
>JAJXUS010000188.1 GCA_021782675.1 Acidobacteriota bacterium | reverse complement strand
CTCTCGCCATCACCATCGGCGGCGTTGTCTGCATCGCTTCGGCAGAGGACGGTGATACATAGCAGGACCTCAAAACAGGTTTCCTCGTCGGCGCTTCGCCGATTAAGCAGCGCTACGCCTTCCTCATCGGCATCGCCGTCTCCACCATCGCCATCGGTGGCACCCTCAACATCATGAACACCGGTATGCAGGAGTTCCGTCAGGCCCCGCATCCGTGGAACCTCGCCGCGCCCCACGAGGGCGTCTCCGTCCTCGCCAACCCCCATGGACTGATGGATCGCTTTCCCGTCATCATTACCGGCGGCGCCGCCCTGCTTGCCGTCATGCTGATTCCGGACAGCGTTCGCGTCTCTGTCTACGGCAACAATGCCATCGCAGGCATCGCCATGTATATGGCGGGGCCGCTGGCGCTGCGGGTCGCCTTCCGCATCTTCGTAGTGATTGTCGGCTTTCTGATCCTGGCCGGCGCTGTGAATACGTCCATCATTGGCTCGACCGGCGTACTGATGCGTGTCGCCGAAGATGGCGTGCTGCATGACTGGTTCCGTAAGCCACAGAAGAAATTCGGCACACCGACCAGGATCATCAACCTGGTCACCATTCTTCAGTTAGCGACCATCATTCTGAGCCGGGGCGACATTATCGTCATCGGTGAAGCTTACGCCTTCGGTGTCATCTGGAGCTTCACCTTTAACGGCCTGGCCATGCTGGTGCTTCGCTATCGCTATCATGGCGAGCGGGGCTGGAAGGTGCCGATCAACTTCCGCATCGGCAAGACAGAGGTCCCGGTGGGATTGATCTCGGTCTTCCTCGTGCTGTTGAGCACAGCCCTCGTCAATCTGCTGACAAAAGAAATTGCAACGATCAGTGGAATTATCTTTGCGGCGGTGTTTTATCTGCTCTTTACACTCTCGGAGAAAGACAATGTCCGCCGCCACGCGGCCATAGAACGCGAGATGAAAGAGCACTTTCAACTGGAGAACGACGACCGCGTCAGCCGTGAAAGCCTGAACATCCGGCGTGGATGCGTGGTCGTTACGATGCGTGATCCGCGCTCTCCGGTAGCACTGCGGTGGGCGCTTTCTCATAGCTCAGAAGATAGCCAGGATGTCGTCGTCCTCACGGCCCGACTCATGGCAGCCGGTGGGCCTGAGTTTATTGACGCCAGTCAGCTTGCGTTTACCGAGCACGAGCAGGCAGTCTTTACCCAGGCCGTGGCAGTCGCAGAAAGCTTCGGGCGGCACGTTTCTCTTCTGGTTGTTCCAGCCGGTGATCCTTTTGCCGCGGTGGTACAGACGGCTAACTCCCTGGACGCATCGACTGTTGTCGCCGGTCTTTCCACGCGAATGACGGCCGAAGAGCAGGCCTTTCACGCTGGCCAGGCCTGGGAATCCCTGCCTGAACCCAAGCGCCAATTTACCTTCTATGTCGTGATGCCGGATGGCGAAGCCAAGTCGTTTCACATCGGTCCGCACGCGCCCAACCTGCAGCCGCAGGACGTGGAGTTAGTCCATCAGCTTTGGCTGAAGTTCCGCGCCAATGAAGCGATGCATGACCTGCATCACAGCGACATTGTCACCTACGCCCTGGGCCGGCTGGCGCGCGAGTATACGGATGATGAAGGCCAGGTAGCCAGGGATCTCCATGAAGCTATTTCTCGTGCCAGAGAAGCCGAGGAACAAGCATCGCTGGCCCTGGAACAGCACTCAGCGCAGCCGCTAAATCTGCCTGAGTCCTCTTCAAAATCGCCAGAAAATCCTCCAAAAACCTAGACTGTATTCAGCCTTGCACCTTACTTCTGTCTAGCTCAACTGCTTGCATGTCTAAGTCCGCGCAATGTATGGTGAATTCAGACTTATTTCCGCGGCGCATTCAGTTGGCTCGTGGAAGAGACGATTCCTACACTGAATGGGTACTCTGGAGGGTTTGTGGAATTTCATCGTGTCGTAGCGGAACTGGATGCGGAGATTGCGCGCCTGCAACAAGCACGCGCTTTATTGACAGGGGGTGTTTCGGTCAAGCGTGGACCGGGCCGTCCCAAGGCAGCAGCCACAACTGCAACCGCGGCTCCAACTCGCCGCAAGCGCCGTTTGTCTCCGGAAGGCCGCAAGCGGATCGCCGAAGCCATGAAGAAGCGCTGGGCGGAGCGGAAGAAGCAGCAGTCTGGGAAGTAAGTAGGTTCTCGCAGCACGGCAAAAAGGGCCGGGAATAGTCCCAGCCCTTTTTGCTGTGCCGACGCAGCGGATCAATAGAGCGGTTCGCCAGGTTTCAGCTCCAGCACATCGATCGACTTGCCGCGCAGATGTTCGCGCAGTTGCTCCGGCCTTCCGGTCAGCACGGGAAATGTTCCGTAGTGCGTGGGAATGACCTTGTTGCACCCGACATATTCTGCGGCGATGGCAGCCGTATCGGGTCCCATGGTGAAGTGGTCGCCGATGGGAAGAAGTGCGATCTGCGGCTTATAAATCTGCCCGATTAATTTCATATCGCCAAAAACTGAAGTATCGCCGGCATCGTAAAGCACAGGTTCGCCGTCAACGCGGATGATGAAACCTGCCGGCTCTCCGCAGTAGATCGTCTGCCCATTGTCATCGATCGATGAAGAATGGCGGGCCTCTACCAGAGTGACGGTGACATCCTTCAGGGTTACCGTGCCTCCGAGATTCATCGGAGTTATATTTTCCGCACCCTTGGTCTTCAAATAACTCATCAATTCATACATGCCAATGAAATTCGGCTTGTATTTTTTGGCCACAGCAGCGGCATCGCCAATATGGTCCATGTGGCCGTGAGGGCAGAGCACGATATCGATCTTCTCCGGAGCGCGCCAGTTCTTCGGGTGCGCGGGGTTGGATTCCAGCCACGGATCGATCAAGATCGTCGTTCCCTTGGCTGTCTTCAGCAGAAACGTGGCATGTCCCAGCCACTCCACTGTCATTCCATGAAAATGCTGCATTCGTGGGCTCCTTTATACTCATCTGTCTTGCTGAACAATCTTTAGATGCCGTCGTCCGGCAAAAGTTCGCAGATAACGCCTCAGGAAAATCGCCGCCCATGCTTTCGGATCATTCACCGAAGATCGCATCCCCATCCCCGGCCACGGGCTATCCGCCGGGACCCAGTTATCGCTCGCGCCTGCGAAATCCGGGCCTTCTGCGCCTCAGCACCCATGAATTTCTTGAGAGTAATGCGCGCAAGTACGGGGATCTGGTTCACTTTTCCGCCTTCGGCCGGCACGTCTTTCAGTTCAATCACCCGGAGATGGTTTCTGAAGTCCTGATCCGCGACGCCGGTTTTCACCATCGCGGCATCGTAATGCAACGCGCCCGCTTTGCATTGGGTGAAGGACTGCTGACCAGTGAGGAGCCCCTGCACCTGCGCCAGCGCCGCCTGGTGCAACCTGCCTTTCATCGCGAACGCATTGCCGGCTATGGCGCGGCGATGCTGGAGTTTACTCATGCAATGACCGATGAGTGGGCGGACCATTCCGTGCTCGATCTACATCTGCAAATGCTGCAGCTTACACTGCGCATCGCCGGTAAATGCTTTTTTAATACGGATGTAAAGGCCGACGTACAAACCATCTCGGACGCCGTAACAGCATTTATGGGTTTTCTGCCGCTGGCCTTTCTGCCCTACCCCGATCTCATTCTTCGTCTCCCCATTGGCTTCATTCGCCGTATTCGCACGGCGCAGCGCAAACTGGATGACCGCATGTATTCGCTCATTACCGAGCGGCGGCGCTCCGGGCGCGACCACGGCGACCTGCTCTCCATGCTGCTGGCCAGCGTGGATGAGGAAGAAGGAACCGGCGGTATGACCGACCGTCAGGTGCGCGACGAGTGTCTCACGCTGTTGCTGGCCGGCCATGAGACAACCGCTAACGGGCTGAGCTTCTGCGGCTTTCTGCTCGCGCAGAATCCGGAGGTCCAGGAGCGCGTGCACGCTGAAGCCAATGCAGCCCTCCAGAGCGGAGGCAACGCCTCAGAAATCTACGAGCGGCTGCCGTACACACGTCGCGTGGCCGCGGAAGCACTGCGCATCTTTCCACCGGTATGGGTTACGGCGCGCACCTCTGCCAAGACGTATGAATATCGCGGCATGCAGATTCCCAAAGGCTCGCTGTTGCTGACCCCGCAGATCGTCCTGCATCGGGATGCACGATTTTACGGAGACCCGCTCCGGTTCGATCCGGACCGCTTTCTGCCCGAAAATGCCGCCGCGCGGCCGCGCTACTCCTATTTCCCGTTCGGCGCCGGTTCGCGAATGTGTATCGGGGAAGGCTTTGCCTGGATGGAGATGGTGCTGGTGCTGGCGACGATGCTGCGAGAGTGGCGGTTGACGCCGGCGCCGGGTACGCCGCGTGAGCTTGCCCTCAGCGCCCAAATCTCCCTGCGCGCCAAACATGGGGTGCGGCTGGAATTTACGCGGCGTTAGCGCGCACTTAGCTTCAGCATCTGTTCGGCGTGCTTCAGGGAGCTCTCCGTCACCGTCGCCCCGCTCAGCATGCGGGCAATCTCCTGCCGCCGTTCCTGCTGGCTCAGGGGCCGGATCGATGTCCGCGTTACTTTGGCGGTGGACTGCTTCTCGATCAGGAAGTGCTGGTCCGCGAAGGCGGCAATCTGCGGCAGGTGGGTAATGCAGAGAATCTGCTGATTCCGGGAGAGCGTCTTCAGCTTTTCCCCGACGGCTTCCGCGGCCCCGCCGCCAATCCCAATGTCGATTTCATCGAAGATGAGCGTGCGCGGCAGCGGCGCTTTTCCCGCCGCTTTGCGGGCGCCGGTGGCACTCTCAACGCTCACCTTTAAGGCGAGCATCACGCGGGACATCTCACCACCCGAGGCAATCTTCTCGAGCGGCTTCAGCGGCTCACCTGGATTGGTGGCGATGGTGTATTCGATGGCGTCCCAGCCATGCGGGCTCCAGTGCCCCTCCTGCGGCCGCGCCGCGACCGCGATGCGGAACTGGCTCTTCATCGCCAACTGGTTGATCTCTTCTTCCGCACGCCGTGCCAGGCGGGTGGCTGCCTTCTGTCGCTCCAGGGTCAACGCTTCCGCAGCCGCACGGTAGGCCGCCGCTGCGGTCTCCAGCTCCTGCCGCAGCGCGCGCAACAGGTCGTCGCGATTGTCAACCTCCGCCAGCTTCTGGGCGACCTCCTGCCCGTAGGCCAGCACTTCGGCAACGCTGGCTCCGTACTTGCGCTTCAGCTTGTCGAGCAGCGCCAGCCGTTCTTCAATCGCATCCAGGCGCTCGGGCGAAGCCTGAATATTCTCCGCAAAATCGCGGGCCTGTTGCGCATATTCGCTGACCGTCGCACGCGCTGCCG
>JAJXUS010000187.1 GCA_021782675.1 Acidobacteriota bacterium | reverse complement strand
CTTGGCAAATGCGTCGCCCAGCGGACGGCGGGCCACACCCACGACGCCAAAGCTTTTCGGAAGCAGTCCACCCTGCTCCAGATGATAGAGAGCGGGCAATAGCTTGCGCTTGGTCAGATCGCCGGACGCCCCAAAGATGACGACGATCGTCGGCTCAGGTGCGCGCTCACTGGCGCTCTTCATGGATGTGGAAGAAACGGTAACTTTCGCGGTGGCCATGGAGGCTCCTTCGTCGTAGGTAGTCATCGGTGGGCCGGTGCGGCCGGGTGCGGTACGCAAGCCGCCCGCAGCACCTAATCTTTCTTCTTTACGGCGTGACCGCCAAATTCGTTTCGCATGACGGACAGCATGCGATCCGAAAAATTATTGTTCTCGCGCGAGCGGATGCGGCGGATCAGCGACTCCGTAATGACTGGCGCAGAGACGTTGAGGTCAATCGCTTCGAACACGGTCCAGCGGCCCTCGCCCGAATCAGCAACATAGGCTTCCAGCCCATCAAGATTCGGATTTTTTGCCAGCGCGTCAGCGGTCAGATCGAGCAGCCAGGAGCGAACCACGCTGCCGTAACGCCAAATCTGCGCAATTTTCGCCAAATCGAGCGACATTGGCTCTTTGTGCTTCATGATGGAGAAGCCCTCGGCATAAGACTGCATCATGCCGTACTCGATACCGTTATGCACCATCTTGACGAAGTGACCGGCACCGGCCGGCCCGACGTGGCCCCAGCCCTTTTGTTTGGCGGGCGCAAGCGCTTCGAAGATGGGCGTCAGCCGTTTGACCGGCTCAGCATCGCCCCCAACCATCATGCTGTACCCCTCCTTCAGACCCCAGATGCCCCCGGAGGTTCCGACATCGACAAAGTGAAAGCCCTTGGGCGTGAGCTGCGCGTGCCTGCGCTGCGAATCCTTGTAGTTGGAGTTGCCGCCGTCGATGAAGATATCGCCCTTCGTCATCAGCGGTTCCAGCTTCGCGATCGTCTGATCGACAGGATCGCCAGCAGGAACCATAATCCAGACCGCTCGCGGCGTTTGCAGATTCTTTACAAGATCTTCGAGCGAGGCAACGCCGACCGAGCCTGCATCAGTCAGCTTTTTGACCGCTTCTGCGTTGAAGTCAAAGCCCACGACTTTGTGGCCGCTCTGCCGCAGACGCTCCGCCATGTTGAAGCCCATTTTGCCAAGCCCGATCAGCCCTAATTCCATTGCCTTCCCTCTCTATCGGTGATGCTTGTTGTACCAGCAGACATTTTTACTGTCGGACGCGCAGTCCTGGATTCCCACGAAGCGCCCGCTGCCTTGCAGACTGCTCATGCGGCTGTCACCCCAAAGCGGGCCAGCTCCGCCAACACCTGACGCGGGGACTCCATCCGTATGGCATGGATGCCGGCCGCCGCCGCCGCGGCTGCATTTTCTTCACGATCGTCCACAAACACACACTCTGCCGGCTCGCGTTGCGCAATCTCCAGCGCACGGGTAAAAAACTCGGCCTGCGGTTTGCGCAATCCGATGTAGGCCGAGACAAGATAGGCGTCAAACAGGCCGCCCAGAAAGGCCGGAATGCGGTACGCCATCAGTTCGCGCGACTCATTGCTCAGCAGATAGATCTCCTGCTGCGGCGTGGCCGCGGCCCGCAGTCTGCGAACAAAATCGATCATCTCCGGATGGAGCACTCGACTGCCGGCGCGCATCTGCACAAGAAACTCCTCCTGCGAGAAGGGGCGCGGCTTGTAAAAGATGGTGCGGTGCAGGTATTGAGAAGCGGAAATTCGCCCACGCTCCCACTCATCGTTAGGCTGCGGGTGGCGCTGTTCCAGGTCGTCCACATCCAGGTTGAAATGCTCTGCGACATGGCGGCGCGCGGCGTGGTCCCACCCATTGGTCAGGAAGACGCCGCCACAATCCCATAGCGTGGCAGTGATTGAGCAGGCAGTCATCGTCAGCCCTCGCGCCCGTTTTGAAGGCTGGATGCAAGGTGGATGGTGACTGCTCCGAACCGTCCCTGTCGATCCGCTGGAAGACTATCGCCCGCGAGGACCAGCGTCATTTTTGCCCAAGCACCGGCGACTCCGGCCACTGCGCCGCACGGTAACGGGTTTCGATCGCATTCACCTTATCCAGGCGCCGCACAAAGCGCTCTTCCGCCGATTGAAACCTGGCGCTGAGAAAAGCGCCGACCAGCTCGAACGCCAGTGCCGGGCCAATGATGCGCGCGCCCATCACCAGCACGTTCATATCATCATGCTCAACGCCCTGGTGCGCGGAGTAGGTGTCGTGGCACATGGCCGCGCGGATGCCAGGCAGCTTGCACGCCGCCACCGAGACGCCCACGCCCGATCCGCAGATCAGAATGCCGCGCTCCCCCTGGCCGGCATGCACGGCGCGCCCGACGAGCTCTGCAAAATCGGGGTAATCCGAAGGCGTGGCAGAGAAAGCACCGACGTCCAGCAACTCGTGACCTGAATTCGCAAGATGCTTGCGAACCTCTTCCTTCAATGGAAATCCGGCGTGGTCCGACCCAAGAATCAGCTTCATCGCAAACTACCTCGGAGATACGACAGGCATGCGGCCTGCACGGGATGTGACACGCATTGCACGATCGACAACATTCTGCACGTTGAAACCCAGCTTTTCCATGGCGACTTCTCCCGGGGCGGAAGATCCAAACCGGTCGAGCCCGATCACGTCACCCGTGCTTCCCGCGATTTTCCACCATCCGTAGGTCGCACCGGCTTCCACGACGACGCGGGGAACGCCTTCCAGCAATATCTCCCGGCGGTAGCTTTCCGGCTGCTCTTCAAACAGCGTGTAACTGGGCATCGAAACCACCCGCGCCGTCAGTCCCTGTTGCGCCAGCGCTTCTGCGGCTTTCACAATCAGGCTCACTTCACTGCCAGTCGCAATCAGCACCACGTCCGGCGAGCCACCGCCATCCAGCAGCACATAGGCTCCGCGCCGGACTCCGTTCAGTATGTCGTATTTGCCTGGATCGATGATGGGCAAATCCTGCCGCGATAGCGCAAGGAAGGCTGCCCGCCGACGCTCGAGAATTACCTGCCATGCGGCGGCGGTTTCGTTGGCATCGGCTGGCCGGAAGTCCGTCAAATCGGGCACGGCGCGCAGAGAGCTGATCTGCTCGATCGGCTGATGTGTGGGTCCGTCCTGTCCCAGCCCGATGGAGTCATGCGTGAAGACAAACGTTGAAGGCGTCTGCATCAGAGCGGCCAGGCGCAGCGCCGGACGGCAATAGTCGCTGAAGACAAAAAATGTGGAACCGTAGGGTAGCAGTCCGCCATGCGCCGCCATGCCGTTGACAAAGGCGCACATGCCAAACTCGCGCACGCCGAAGTAAATATTGCGTCCCGCCGGATCCTTATGGAAGTTCGCGCTGTTTTTGATCACGGTCTTGGTGGAGGTGGAAAGGTCCGCCGCGCCGCCGATCAGCTCCGGCAGCTTCTGGGCGATTGCATCCATCACTGAACCGCTGGCAACGCGGGTGGCCACCGCCTTGCTTCCTGCCGGAAACTTCGGGATGGCGCTTTCCCAACCCTGCGGCAGCTCGCCCGCAAAGACACGTCCGTATTCGGCAGCCAACTCGGGAAATTGCTGTTTATATTTCGCGAACAGCGCGTTCCATTCGCTCTCCGCCTTGGTACCGCGCTCCCTGGCCTGCAGCCAATTCTTCGCTGCGTCTTCCGGAACATAGAAGCTCTTGTCAGCCGGCCATCCCAGCTTTTCTTTGGTGAGCTTTGTATCTTCCGCGCCGAGCGGCTCGCCGTGTGCTTTGGAGGTGCCGGCCTTGGGGCTGCCATAACCGATCACCGTGCGCACGGCGATGAGCGAGGGCTTATCGGTCACGGCCCGCGCAGCCTCAATGGCCTTTTCAATCGCGCCCAGATCATTACCGTCGGCCACCCGCTGCACATGCCAGTGGTACGCGTTGAACCGCCCCTCGACATTCTCGGTGAACGATAGTTCTGTCGGCCCGTCGAGCGAGATGAGGTTGTCGTCATAAAAGACAATCAGCTTGCCCAGCCCCAGCGTGCCGGCCAGCGAGCACGCCTCGTGGGAGACGCCTTCCATCAAGTCGCCATCGCCGCAGAGAACGTACGTGTAGTGATCGACAATTTCGAACCCAGGCTTGTTGTAGCGTGCGGCCAGATGCTTTTCCGCGGCAGCCATGCCGACAGACATTGCGAGGCCCTGCCCCAGCGGGCCGGTCGTCACCTCGACACCATCGGTCGCGCCGCGCTCCGGGTGGCCGGGAGTGTGGGACTCATACTGCCGGAACTGCTGCAGGTCGTTCATCGAGACCTTGAACCCCGAGAGATGAAGAACCGCGTAGAGCATCGCAGAGGCGTGGCCGTTGGAAAGGATGAAGCGGTCGCGGTTGCTCCAATGCGAATTCACCGGGTTATAGCGCATCGTCTTGTGAAACAACTGATAGACGATCGGCGCATCTCCCAGCGGAGCGCCCGGGTGTCCGCTGTTGGCTTTTTCGACGGCATCCACAGCCAGAAAGCGCAGTGTGTTGATGGAAAGCAAATCCAGATCAGTCATTTATCCCGCTCCAGTAAGATCGTTGAACCCTTCATTGTATAGATGCCGTGACAGCCAGTGCTGCGCGCCGCCCGGGTCGAGAGCCGCGCCGCCTATCGGCATCCGCAATCATTTTGCGATCGGAACCGTATAGTTCTTCCCCTCCCAGGCGTTCTCGCGGGGCCAGAAAAACGTGAACGCCACGACCCCGGTCGCCGTTGGCGCAACCGGAATATCTGAGTAGCTCAGCGTCGCGCCGATGGGTTTGGAGTCAACCGTCGCTTTCGTTTGCCATCCGTCATCGCTCCACACCAGGCGGAACGGCCGCGTCTCGACAATGCGCATGCGGCCGCCGGGAGCAACGCTGTCCGGCAATCGATCCCGCTTGCAGAATTCCGGCCCCTTGTACGGCCGGCGGTTGCGATACCGGCGCGCAACCGGCTCAATGCGATCGAAGACCTCACCGTCCTCCGTTGACCGCAGCAGCTTGACGTATTCGGCATGCGCCCAGGCCAGCGGCATGGCGGAGCCGGAAGGCCGCCCGAGGAACATCCCCTTGTCGGGAAGATCTGGCGCGTCCCAGATTTGCTCCGGCAGCATGCCGCCCGTCGAGGCAAATCGTTCGATGGTCGTGATGTAGGGCTTCACGTCGCGGCCGGCAGCAAGCTCATAATGCGCGCGCTCCCCGGTCAGCAGCGGCCACGCGCGGCCCTGCCCCCATCCGCGGTACGGGCCGCCGTCATGCGCCTGCCCGTATCCGTCATGGTTATACCGCCGCCAGCACGGCCCCTCC
>JAJXUS010000186.1 GCA_021782675.1 Acidobacteriota bacterium | reverse complement strand
ACGGCACTGTTGCTCGAAGCTTCATATCGAAGCACAGGAAGTTGCGTTACCAGAAAACATCAACTTTGACAGAGATGGCGCGTATTGTTCGGTGTGCGAAACTCGTGTTTGTGATGCGACTGCCCCACGCCAACCGTACCTGATTCAACGGCACGTCAGTGGCAGTCAACATCAGCAAATATTAGCTTGCGGCGGCGATGCTTCCCGGCTGTATTTCCCGGACGAGCTTGTTGACGCCGGCAAAGAGCACTTGCGCGACGCGGCAGGCCTTCTTCGCCGGGCTGCGCGAGTTCCAGCGCGACCTGCGCCAGCACCTTTACCTGGAAGAAACCATTCTCTTTCCCCGGGCGCTTGCGCTCGAAGGCCAACTGCTGGCCAGGAGGCAGGCATGAACGCCCACGCAATTCCCTTCGATACACAAATTGCAGAGAACGGATCCGCGGATTCCACGATGGGATCCATCTTGACGCGGGAGCGGCACAAGAGCCTGATGCTGCGGGCCTGGATCGCTGCCGGACTGTTTTACATGGCGCTGCCGGGCACGCTGCTCGGCTTTTCGAACCTGATGGCGATTGCCACGCATCATGGACTTGGGGCACTCTCTCCGGCCTGGATCCAGGGCCACGGTCACGCGCAGGTCTTCGGCTGGATCGGCAGCTTTGTGCTGGGCATCGGCTTCTACTCGCAGCCAACGATCAAGGACCGCTCCGTGATTCGCCTGCCGCTCGCCTGCTTTCTGCTATGGACGGTGGGGGTAGGGCTACGCTGGGCGGCAAGTATCTACGGATGGCACTGGCGTATTCTGCTGCCGGTGTCGGGGGCCATGGAGTTGGGTGCGATTCAACTGTTCCTGATGGCGGCTTCGCAACACAAACTTCCCGGGAACGGCGAGAAGAGCGCGCCGCGGCGCGGCATTGAGCTGTGGATGAGCACGGTGCTGGTGGGAACGGCGGGGCTGACCGTGGCCGTCTTCTTCAACCTGGTAGAGTGCATCCGGCTGGCCATTGCCGGCACTGCGCCTGCGTTTCCCCATGGGCTGGATCAGCGCTACCTGGTTCTGCTGGCATGGGGATTTCTGACCCCGTTCGTTTGGGGATTCTCGGCGCGCTGGCTGCCCTCGTTTTTGGCGATCCCGAAGCCCCATGAGCGGCTGATGCGGACGGCGGTTAGTTTGGCGGTTGCGGGCGTGCTTGCCGGGCTGGCCGGATTTGCGCTGGCTGCAACCATTCTGCTGCTGGTAAGCGCGGTGGCGATTGCGCCGGCGCTACATCTGCTGGAACGTCCGCACGGCAAAGCCAAGGTGCAGGGGATTCACCCCAGCTTTCCGGTTTTCGCGCGGCTCTCGTATCTGTGGCTGGCGATCGCAGCGGCGCTGGGCGTATGGGCCGCGGTGGCCGACCAGCATGGCGGCATCTGGGGCGCGTCGCGGCACGCGCTAACGGTGGGCTTTGCGGCCAACATGGTGTTCACCATCGGGCCGCGCATTCTGCCGCACTTTTCCGGAGTGCGGGCGCTCTTCAGCAAGCGGCTGATGCTGCTGAGCCTGGTGTTGCTGCAGGTGGGCTGCACGCTGCGCGTGGGCTCGGAGCCACTGGCCTACGAGGGCATCGCTTCGCTGGCGTGGAAGACGCTGCCGGTCTCGGGAATGCTGGAGTTGAGCGCGGTGCTGGTGTTCGCGCTGAACATGGGACTGACGGTGTTGGGCGGACAGTCGGCGTTTGCGGAGAACCAGGGCTGAGCCAACTGTGGTGGCGCAGACGCGCCTCGCGCCCATTCCTCCACCTTCTTTTTAGTTGCTGATGCGAGTGATTTGAATCACTGTGCGCCTCCGCATGCGCCAGTAGGTTATGGAAAGCATCCCCAATCCCATTCCCCGTTCGCAGCACAAGCACATCACGGCACAAGGGCAATTTTCCGGCGGGAGTGACTTAAGTTCCTGCGTGTTCGAAGCGCTCCACTTACTGTCACAGACAGCAGCAGATCGCATTTCATTGAGGTACGAAATCATGAGTTACAGAAAATATTGGATCGCACTTACCGTCGTCCTGATCGGGTCGTTCGCCGTTCTGGGCGGGGTAGGCCGGAAGATGATCAGCGAGGCCCCGCCGCTGCCCAACGTCTACGCCAGCAACGGGCAGCTTTTGTTCAGCGGTAGCACTATCACGGACGGCCAGGGCGTATGGCAGTCGATCGGAGGCCAGGAGATCGGCACGGTGTGGGGCCATGGCGCCTACGTTGCGCCGGACTGGAGCGCCGACTGGCTGCACCGCGAGGCGAACATCCTGCTGGACCGCTGGGCGCAGCGCGACGGCGCAGCCAACTTTGCGGCTCTCGACGCGGACCAGCAAGCTGTGCTCAAGGCGCGGCTGATCCGCGAGGAACGCACCAACACCTACGACGCGGCGAGCAACCGCCTGACCCTGGACGAGGATCGCGCGGCGGCCTTCGAGCAACTCGCCGCCTACTATGCGGACGTCTTTGCGAAGGGACGCGCGGAGTACGCGATTCCCGCGGGCGCGCTGGCGGATGCGGCCAAGCAGAAGCAGATGGCGGCGTTCTTCTGGTGGAGCGCGTGGGCAACAACAACTAACCGTCCGGGCTCGAATGTGAGCTACACCAATAACTGGCCCCATGAGCCGCTGGTGGCCAACAACGCCACGCCGGGCGCGATTCTTTGGAGCATTGTCAGCGTAGTGGGCCTGCTGGCGGGCATTGGCGGGCTGGTGTGGTGGTACCAGTCGCGTGAGCGGCTTGAGATTCACGGGCCATATCCGGAGCGCGATCCTTTTCTGGGTGCCAAGCCGACGCCATCGCAGAAGGCGACCATCAAGTACTTTCTGGTGGTGGTGGCGCTGTGGGGCCTGCAGATTTTGATGGGTGTCCTCACAGCGCACTATGGCGTGGAGGGCGGCGGATTCTACGGATTGCATCTGGACAAGGTTCTGCCGTACGCGATTACGCGCACCTGGCATCTGCAACTGGCGATCTTCTGGATTGCGACCTCGTGGCTGGCGACGGGGCTGTACGTAGCTCCGGCGGTGAGCGGCAAAGAGCCGAAGTTTCAGCGGCTGGGCGTGAATGTGCTGTTTGTTGCGCTGGTGCTGGTGGTGGGCGGATCGCTGGCCGGCGAGTGGATGGGCATTGAGCAGAAGCTGGGCAACCTGTGGTTCTGGTTTGGCTCGCAGGGCTTTGAATACGTGGACCTGGGCCGCTTCTGGCAGATCCTGCTCTTCATCGGGCTGGTGCTGTGGCTGTTCCTGATGGTGCGGGCCCTCAAGCCGGCGCTGATGAAGAAGAGCGAAGACCGCGCTCTGCTGTCGCTATTCCTCATCTCGTCGATCGCGATTCCGCTGTTCTACGCGGCCGGGTTGATGTATGGGCAGCGCAGCAACCTGGTAACCGCAGAGTACTGGCGCTGGTGGGTGGTTCACCTCTGGGTAGAAGGCTTCTTCGAGGTCTTTGCGACGGTGGTGATCGCCTTCCTGTTCACGCGGCTGAAGCTCATTGAGATTCGCAGCGCGACCCGCTCGGTGCTGTTCTCGACCACGATCTTTTTGTCGGGCGGCATTATCGGGACCTTCCACCACCTCTACTTCGCCGGCTCGGGCCCGGCGGTGATCGCGCTGGGCGCCATCTTCAGCGCCCTGGAAGTGGTGCCGCTGACGCTGATCGGCTACGAGGCATGGGAGAACATGCGGCTGGCACGGCCGACGGAGAAGGCTTCGTGGATCGCCAACTACAAGTGGCCCATCTACTTCTTCGTGGCGGTGGCTTTCTGGAACCGGGTGGGCGCGGGATTGTTCGGTTTCCTCATCAATCCGCCGGTGGCGCTCTACTACATGCAGGGCCTGAACCTCACGCCCGTGCACGGCCACACCGCGCTCTTCGGGGTGTACGGCATGCTGGGGCTGGGGCTGACGCTGTTCTGCCTGCGCGTGCTGCAGCCGTCGCGCACGTGGAAGGAGGGCGCGTTGAAGCTCTCCTTCTGGCTGATCAACATCGGCCTGGTGTTTATGGTGGTGCTGAGCATGTTCCCGATCGGGATTCTGCAGGCCATGGCCTCGATCCAGTACGGAACATGGTATGCGCGGTCGGCGGAGTTCATGCAGACGCCGATCATGCAGGCGCTGCGCTGGGCGCGGGTTCCGGGCGATGTGCTGTTCGCGGCCGGAGCCGCGATTCTGGGCTGGTTTGTGCTTGGCCTGCTGACCGGGCACTCGTACGAGAAGGAAGAACTCGTGCGTGGCTCGCGGACCCGGAAGGAAAAGGAACTGGCGATGGCTGGAGATTAGTGGATTGCTTGCAACGACGCCCCGCCGGAGAAATCCGGCGGGGCATTTTTTTTGCGCCAAGCATATTCTCTCTGGGAGAAGCGGGCGTTTGAGCAAGGCATGATGTGCGTGCCTATGCGGGTCAACAAAGATCGGCCAGGCTTTCGCTGCGCGCAACTTTCAGGCTACTGGTAGTATGCTTTGGCCATCTAGCATCAACAAATCTCACGCAGCAAGTCAGCGTGCACCGCGAAGAACTGTATATACAGTCTGCGCACGAATGTTGGATCCAAATATAGAAAGGTGGCATTATGCAGGACACTCCAATCGCAAGCCGCGCCCGGCGGCAACACAACTTCAGAACCGGCATGCTCGCAGCCGCGGTGGCGCTGCTGTTTGTATCCGGGGCGGCGGCGCAAAACTATGAAGGGCCGCAGCCGCCCATTATCGATGTGCATTTCCATGGCGCCATGGGCGCGCAGCCGGGGGCGCAGCCGATGTGCCCGAATGAGCCCGGCTTCGCCGCCTCCGATCCCGACAGCAAGGAATCTGCCAACGGATGGGTCAAGGTGCCTTGCTCCAATCCCATCATGCCCATTCCTCCCGGCGAATACCTGAAGGCGGTAGCCGCGGACATGAAGCGGCTGAATGTGACGGCGGTGGTGTTTGGCAACGCGGAGAGCATTCCAAAGTATGAAGAGGCGGCCCCGGGGCGGATCATTCCGGGAACAAGCTTTACGGGAAGCCGTGACCAGCCGATTCGGCCTATCGCGGAGGTTGAGGCGGACTTTGCGACGGGGAAATACAAGGTGATGGGAGAGGTGGGTCTGCAGTCGCGAGGCTACTCGCCCAGCGATCCGGCGCTGGATCAGTACTTCGCGCTGGCGGAGAAGCTGGACATTCCGGTGGCGATTCACATGGGCACCGGCGGTTCCGGGCGGGCGAATCTCACCATGCCCAAGTTCCGCGGCTCGCTCGGCGATCCGCTGCTGCTGGAAGAGGTGCTGGCGCGGCACCCCAAGCTGCGCGTCCAGGTCATGCACGCCGGCTATCCCATGATCGACAACATGCTCACCCTGCTG
>JAJXUS010000185.1 GCA_021782675.1 Acidobacteriota bacterium | reverse complement strand
TCTTCACCCCGTATATGCTGCGGCGGCTGTTGAAGGATGGCCGCAAGGTGCTGACGGTGCGCCGCGCTGCGGCCGCACAGCGCGGATAGACCCGTCAGGCGTCACGACAGCATCTGCGGACCCAGGACGCGCTCCGGCGGGACGGCATACGCAACGGTCTGGATGCCATCGCCGCGGTAGCTTTTCAGATACATCCGATAATCCGGATTGAGGGAGCGCATCAGCAGCGGCAGCCGCCAGAGGTCCTGCTGACAGTGATAGACGCAAATCGCGAGGATGGGCCGGTCGCGCTGGATGACATTGGCCGCGCCCATGAGAGCGTCGAATTCCCCGCCCTCAATGTCCATCTTGATGATCGAGACGCGCTTGTTGCGAAACATCACGTCGATGGGCACCATGTCGACGATCATCTCGCCATCCGGCGAAACGCGGGAATCGACCTTGCCGGAATCCGCAAAGCGCACGGGACCGAGCTGCGAGCCCACCGCACAATTGTGCAGGCGGATACGCTGGCGGGTGTGCGCGTCCAGTTCGGCCACGGTGCCGGCCAGCCGGGCAAAGGAGTGCGAATCCGCCTCGACGGCCTCAATCCGCCCGAGCGGCCGCTGCCCGGCAATCAGAGTTCGGATCGTATCGCCATCGAAGGCTCCGCAGTCCACGAAGGCATCATCGGGCTCGATGTCGAAGACACCATCGAGAATGTAGCTCTCCTGGCCGCAAAAGCGGCTGAGGCCGGAGGGATCGCCGAGCGCCCGCAGGCGCACCTGCGCGGCATATTCTTCGCGCGACGGCTCATCGGCCCAGAGCGTTGCCGCGCGCCGCACCTGGCCGGCCTGCGCATACAGCTTGTGCGGCAGATCGTAGAGCAGGAACGTGGGAAACAGTTCTGGAAAGCGCCACGCGATCAGCTCCGCGCTGGAGACGGAGTGGCATCCGGCACGCTGCAACTGCTGCAGCGTATCGCGATAGCAGTGTGCCTCATTGCGGATGGTGATAAAGAAATGCGCATCTGAACCAAACCGGAGCGCGGCCAGCTCCGGCGCCAGAACGGGCAGACCATCGATCTGCGTGCCCCATAGCAGGGGATTGTTGTCAGAGAAGGCGCGCGGCTGAATGCCGGCGCTTCGCAGACCCTGCAGCGCCCGACGGCCAACACTCCCGGCGCCAAACAACACACACTCACCCTGCCATGCGGCCAGGAGTTGATCGAGCTGCGTCCGTTCGCGCCGCTTTACCTGTGCAACGGACTCTGAGAGAACATCGTCAAGACAGAAGTCCAGTGCGCCCTGCGGGCGGACTGGGAGTGGTGCAAGGGTGGAACGGGGGATTCCCATGCCATGCATCTCCGCAACGTTTTTGGATCAATGCCGGTCAATTGATGAACCCTTTTGGACTGTCGAGCCCGGTCAGTCTTGTAGAGGTTTGACAATCATATTACTAAGAAACTCCTCCCGGTCAAGGAACGGCCACAGGTCTTCGAGCGGGCGCGAGACGAAAGATCCGTCGGGCCGCTGCACGGAGGAGAGCCGCGGCGCGCGCGTTTCATCGGGAATTACGCGGACATCGCACAGCACCGGGCCAGGTGTTTCCAGCACGCGGCGGACATCTTCGCGTAAGTTACTTTGGTTTGCAATCACGGCCGACTGAATCCCGTACGATGACGCAATTTTGCTGAGATCGGGAACCGTCAGCCCGGTGCGATCATCACAGCCGATGGTGGCCTGCCCGAAGTAGTTCGTCTGCGATGCGCGGATCGAGGCGTACCCATCGTTGTTCAGGACGAAGAACTTGATCGGAAGGTTCAGCCGCGCCACGGTCTCCAGTTCCTGAATATTGAACTGGAAGCCGCCGTCGCCATCCACGCAGATGGTGCGCTGGCCGCCCGCCGCCAGGCTGACGGCGATTGCCATCGGCAGGCCGAAACCCATGGAGCCGAGGCCGGCGGTGTGATAAATGCGCTGGCCCGTGCGCGTGGGGCAGGCAAGCAGAAAAATCTCAATGCCGGCCCCGGAGCTGCCGGATACCAGTTGATCTTCCGCTGTCGTCTCGGTTCCGATGACCTCAGCCAGGTTGTAGATGCTCACCTGCGTGTCTGCGCGACGATGCTCTTCGGTGACGATCGGATAGCGATGCTTCCACTCCGCGCATCGCTTGTTCCATGCGGCGCGGTCCACGGCGCGAATTGCATCTTTTTGCCGCAGCATCTCTGCCAGAAACGCGCGAACGTCCGCCTGCACCGGCTGCTGTACATGCGGCGCGAGCTTTTTCAGCTCGGCGGGGTCAATGTCCACGACGGTCTTATGCGCCTCACGCGCCAGCTTGTCCGGCGCATAGCCGGTGATGGCGAAGTCCAGCCGGACGCCCAAAGCCAGCAGAAAGTCGCAGTTCTGCAGAGCAAAATTCGCGCCGCGCGCCGCCACGGAACCGGGCCGGCCGACATAGAGCGGCTCATCGCTGGGCACCAGATCCGCTGCACACCAGGTGGCGGCGATGGGAATGTTCAGCAGCTTGCGCAGCTGGTGAAACTCTTTCTCGGCGCGTGCCAGACGTGTGCCGTTGCCGGCGAACAGCAGCGGACGCTGCGAGCGATTCAACGCCTGAATCGCGCTGCGTACCTGCTCCTGCAGGGTAGCGACGAATGTGCTGCCCGCTTCCGCCAGCTCCTCCGGATCAAACCCGCGCAGCGCCGCGAAATCCTCAATGGGAGACGCCTGCACATCGAGCGGAATGTCGAGCCAGACCGGGCCCGGCCGTCCGGTGCGTGCGAGATATACAGCTTTTTCCAGGTGATAGCGAATCTCGGCAGGGTCCAGCACCGTCACCGCGTACTTCGTAATCGGCTGCACGATGGAGACGATATCCACCTCCTGCACGCCGAGCTGGCGCATGCCGAGCGGCTTCCCTGCCGCGTCAAACATGCGATCCGGACGCTTGACCTGGCCGGAGATGAAAAGCACCGGCGTTGAATCCAGCCACGCGCCCGCCACACCCGTCACCGCGTTGGTGCCACCGGGCCCGGTCGTCACCAGGGCCACGCCCAGATCATTGGTCGCCTTGGCGTAAGCCTCCGCGCAGATGGCGCTGGCCTGCTCATGCGAGTTGCAGACGGGCGTAATCGCTTGGGTGCGGCCCAGAGATTCATTCAGGTGCATGGCGCCGCCGCCGGTGACCAGAAATACGTGGCGGACCCCCTGGTCCGCGACAAACTGCATGATGCAATCAGAGAGCTTTGGCATTGCCGGGAGAAGTCCTTGGAGGGTCGAAGTTGCTTTTATGCTATGCGGGCGGCGAGGATGGCGTCCACCAGCTCGCGTACCGCGCCATTGCCGCCGCTGCGCGTGGCGACGAACTGTGCCTTTGCCAACGCCTGCGGATGAGCATTGGCCGGCGCAGCAGCCAGGCCGGCAATGGCCATTGCCGGCAGATCGTTCACATCGTCGCCCATAAAGCAGATGTGCCGCAGCTCGTAGCCATTGCGTTCCGCATACGCCCGCACCGCCTGCGCCTTATCTTTGCAGCCTTTGGTGATGTCTGTCAGTTGGAACTTTGCCGCATAGCGGTCGACCAGCGGCGAATCTTCACCCGAGATGAGAGTGACGTTGAGCCCGGCTTTCAGCGCCAGCGACACTCCCATAATGTCTCCAAAGCAGAAACGCTTCCACTCTTCGCCGTTCGGTCCCCACCAGAAGCCGCCGTCGGTCAGAACGCCGTCCACATCGAGCGCAATCGCGCGAAGCTCCCGCACTAAACGGCAGCTCCCACGCGGCGCAGCTTTTTGATGATGGGCAGTTCGCGCTCATACACGCGCTTGACCCCGTCGCCCATGGATTGCTCCACCAGCCGGATGTCGCGGATGAGCCGGGTGATACCGTTCGGCTCGAGCGACGCGGCCTGGTCGCTGCCCCACATGGAGCGGTCCAGTGTAATGTGCCGCTCCACCGAGCAGGCGCCCAGCACTGCCGCAGCGACGCTTGACGCAATACCCGTTTCGTGGCCGGAGTAACCGATGGGTACGCCATAGCGTTCGCGCATGGTGGGAATAGCGCGAAGGTTCAGCTCGTCATATTGCGCCGGATAGGTGCTGCAACTGTGCATCACGATCAGGTCGTCCTTGCCCAGCACATCAATCGCGTGGTCAATCTCCTGATACGTGCTCATGCCGGTTGAAAGAATGATCGGCTTCCCTTTGCTGCGGGTGTGGCGCAACAGGTTGTCATCCGTCAGCGAGGCGGAGGCGATTTTGAAACAGGGTACGTCGAAGCGGGCAATTACGTCGACAGAGGCCTCATCCCATGCCGACACAAACCACGGAATATTCACGGCCTTGCAATAGCGATCGATCTCTTCAAAGTCGTCGGCGTCAAACTCCAGCGCCTCTTTCAGGTCGCCGTTCGTGGTTCCAAAAGGGCTCTCGCGCGGGCGCGCCAGCTCCTCGGCGGAGTACACCACATCGATGGTGCGCTTCTGGAACTTAACCGCATCGCACCCGGCCGCAACCGCCACGCTGATCAGGCGCTTGGCAATGTCAAGATTTCCGTTGTGATTGATGCCGATCTCGGCGATGACGTAGCAAGGTTGACCATCTCCCACCAGCTTCTTGCCGATTTTGACTGTGCGCGATTGATGACTCATACTTACCAGACCTTTCGATGTTCTCGGATGCAGGCGCCGCGCGTCCCGATGCTAGCGGAGTATACACTGCTGCTGTGAAACCGGGCCCGTTGCTTCACGCTCAGTTTAGCTCGCAATGATACCCACTTCGCCCGATGTGCCCGATCCTTCCGCTGCGCTGCCGCAACAGGACCTCGATCACATCCTGGAGCATACGGGCGCTCTCTGGAATCAGCTGCGTGGACGCAAGATTTTTCTGACCGGTGGCACAGGATTTTTTGGTCACTGGCTGCTCGAGAGTTTTCTGGCAGCCAATGCAGCTTTCCGGCTGGACGCCGGCGTCACCGTGCTGACCCGTTCGCCCGAGCGGTTTCTCAGGCGCTCGCCGCACCTTGCGAACCATCCCGCGGTTACCCTGCACGCTGGTGACATCCAAAGTTTCACCTTCCCCGCGGGCCAGTTCCCTTTTATCCTCCATGCGGCTACGGAATCCGTGGCGCGAGAGACCCACGGGGCGACCGCGACCTTTTCCGCAATCGTTGACGGCACTCGCCACTGTCTGGCCTTTGCCCGCGCGTGCGGCGCCGAACGATTTCTGTTCACCAGCTCCGGCGCGGTCTACGGCCCGCAGCCGGCGGAGCTGTCGCACATTCCAGAAACGTACCGCGGCGCGCCCGATCCAGCATCGCCCGCATCGGCTTACGGCGAAGGCAAGCGTGCAGCGGAGCTGCTTTGCGCCCTGGCCGCCGCAGACTTTGGCG
>JAJXUS010000184.1 GCA_021782675.1 Acidobacteriota bacterium | reverse complement strand
GAGCATCGCGGACAGCACAACCGGCGCAATCATCTACTACACAACCAACGGGACCGCGCCAACCACCAGCTCGACCGTTTACAGCGGCCCGATCACGGTCAGCTCAACAGAAACCGTGCAGGCGATTGCCGTAGCCACCGGCTACTCGCAGAGCGCAGTCGCCTCGGCAACTTACACCATCAACTCGGCGGCGGTAGCAACGCCCACCTTCTCACCTGCATCGCCCTACTCAGGCGTTGCTACAACCGTCATCATCTCGGACTCGACCAGCGGCGCAACTATCTATTATTGTCAGGACACCACGAACACCTGCACACCCTCTACGGTAGGGTCGAGCGTTTCCTTTTCATCGACAGGATATATTCGAGCTCAAGCAGTCTTGACCGGGTACGCGCCAAGCGCGATCGCGAGTTGGAGCGGAACCTACAATCCTTTGACAGCCATCGCAATCGATGCAGCAGTGACTCCCTGCACAGGCGCAGCGGCAAGTGGGACGTCAGTTACCTGCGCATTGAGCAACCTCGCACCGGGCGATCTCGTCGTCTGCCCCTATGCGTTTGACGCCGGTTCTCAATCCTATGAGGCCTCCATCTCCGATTCGGCTAACGGAACTTACCTGAAAGCGGGCGAGGACATCATGGGCGGAGGCGGCCGGTCGTATTCAGGGTATGGAGCGTTTGGCATCGCCTACAAGGAAAACGTAGCAGCCGGTTCGGATACCGTGACGATGACCGTCAGCCATTCAACAGACGTGATTTCCCTCGGCTGTTCGGCTTACAAAAATGCCCGCACCACGGCCTCCCTTGATGGCGCATTCTGGCTTTGGACTTCACAAGCCAGCAGCACGGCCAACCCGACAGCCGGTGCGGTAAAGCCCCCAACGGGCGATGGCGAACTTGTTTTTGGAAATCTGGTTCCTTCCAGTTTGACGCCGACAGCGGGAACCAACTACACCTTGATCTCGCAGATCACCAGCGGCTTGAATCTGATGTTCCCGGAATACTGGCCGCAGACGACCGCGACCTCCACGAACTGCCCGTATGTGGAATCTTCCGGAACATGGGATGATATGTGCGTTGCGTTTCTCCCCGCTTCCGCTTCCGCAGGAGTAACGCCGTTCCAGGGTATTTATACGAATTTCTCCCACCTTACAAGCGGCTCTGCGCCTACAGTCGCCATGCTCAATAGCTCGACCTATAGCAACCAGATATACTCATGGAACACAGGTAGCATCACGCATTCCGCACTGACTGCTACAAGTTCCACTGGACCAACTAATTCACTCATTACACCGATCTGGGCTGGAGGTGCCGAACAGACTGGTTCAGGTGGTTTGAATCTCCATTATGCTACAGGCCAAGGTGGCGACTATATATCACTAGGGGTCGGAGGAACTCCCACTCAAGCATGGGTCCGTTATGATTTCGAAACGAGCATACCCCAAAATGATCCCTGGAACGATTGGTACGATCAACCTTCCGTGCAGGTAAGCACATCAGCAGGCTCAGGGGGCGTGGGCCCAAGTCTTCTGGCAAACGGTTCTGCGCTCTACGTTCAACTGGAATGCTACAACCCACAGACAGGAACCCCGACCTACTCATCGAATAGTTCGAGTCCGGTGTCACTCCCCCATGCTGGAACAATTCCCATTTCAACAAACACGCAATATACCTTCATCGTCTATGCATCGACTGCGACTGGAAACGGCACATTAGTTGCGTATGATTCCGGCGGCACGCAAGTCGGTTCTATCGGCTGCTCACTCGGATCATTGACGAGCACGGGTATGGGCGCAAGTATAGGTGTGCCAGGCTCTGAATCTGAAAGCAAAGGCCACGATATCTGGTGGAGGAACGTGCAATTCAGCACAAGTGCAGCACCCCTGCCGTAAGCAGAGGGCAGTACCGCAGGTGGAGAACTGATTCACCTCGGCGATGCAAGGGCACCTTGGCCAACGATCTTGTCATTCAGGCTCGTCATGGCGCCACGTGTGTCATCTGGCAGCGCGGCTTCCTGCGGATGGCGCACTGCACCTTCTCAAGGCCGCGAAGCTCGGAAATCATGTCGCCCGGCACGTCTTCCGGCACTCCTGAGCAACCTGGCTGAAAGCGAACGGGAAAGATGTCAAGGTGGTGGAGGAATCGCTCAGACACGCTACGTTCCAAATCCCCATGCGCAGCCGCACCCAGGCCGTTAACCAGGCGGTGCGCGCTGCTCACAGCAATATCGTGAAACAACTCGGAGCTCCAAATGAGCCGGGGAAGGTGCAGTTTGACCGATTCCTGGACCCGAATTGGACCCGCGTTCTGCTGAATTCTCTGTAAGTTGTTGATTATGGTGGGCGCTGCAGGATTCGAACCTGCGACTTCCACCGTGTGAAGGTGGCACTCTACCGCTGAGTTAAGCGCCCCGAGGAAGGGTTGGCTGAAGCAGCGCCAAGGGGGGCATCCCGTAGGTTAGAGTAACACCAGTGGGGCTTTACGGCCAACCCTGCCGCCCTGCCGCCGGGGTGCGCCGGAACCCTGCATTTTCACTGATGCGCTGGAAAACCAGATCGACTCGTAATGCGGGCAAGTCGCTCCCCGACGCCGAGGAGGCGCTTCGCCCCGTGCCCGACCTCGGCGGCGTGGCCATGGGCGACGTCGCCCTGGAGGGCGTCGAGATGAACGGCGCGGAGCCGGCCTCGACCGACAGCGAAAATCCCACTGCGAATATTTCCGGGGTCGCGCAACCTTCCGATGGAGATGGTGTTCGAGAAGGTATGGCTACCCTGGTCCTGGACAACCCGGCCCTGGGAAGAAGCCCGGCATCACGGCCGGAGGCGCATCGCGGGGTGAATCACGCCGCAGACGAGTCAAGCGACGCTGCCATCATGTTGCGCGTGGCCGCGGGCGACGAAGCGGGCTTCAATTATCTGGTGGGAAAATACCATCGGCCCATCATTCACTTTCTGTTCAGGATGGTGCGCAACCAGGCCGTAGCCGAGGAATTGGCGCAGGAAGTGTTCCTGCGGGTATACCGCTCGCGCGAGAGCTACCGGGCCGAGGCAAAGTTCACCACATGGCTTTACCGGATCGCGACCAACCTGGCGGTGAACCATGCGCGCGACACCCGGCACGAACGGGCCGCGCAGAACATCTATCTGGACGCGCCCGACGAGGAGACCGGGACGACTCCGGACGTGGCCGACGACGAGCCCTCGGTGGAGCAGCGCCTGATGCGCGACGAGCGCATGGCGGCCATCCGGGCACAGGTTATGGCGCTGCCTGAGCGGCAACGCATGGCGGTGCTGATGCACAAGTATCAGGGGATGGATTACCGGCAGATCGGAGAAGTGCTCAAGTTGAGCGAATCAGCAACGAAGTCGCTGCTGTTTCGCGCTTACCAGACACTGCGAGACAAATTGAAGGGCTTTGTCTAAATGAAAAACAGCCGGATGAACCGGCGGGGATTGGGGTGGTACCGATGGAATCGACCGTGAAAAATTGCACCGGAATGGATACGAAGCTGGCCGACTTGCTGCTCAATCCAGCCGCCGCGCCTGCCAAGGTTGTTGCTCATGTTGCCGAGTGTGACTCCTGCCGTGGGGAGATGGAGGAACTGCGGGCGACCATGAATCTGCTCGATTCCTGGGAGGCGCCGGAGCCGAGTCCTTACTTCATGACCCGCATGAATGTGCGGCTCGACGAGGAACGCGCGGCGCCGCCGGCCGGATGGCTGGAGCGTCTACGGGCTCGCTTTGCCTATGGGCCGTCCTTGCACGCGCGCCCGCTGGCCGCGATGGCGCTGACGGTTGTGGTGCTGGTGGGCGGAGGGGCCTATCTGGGCATTTCGAACTGGACGCAGCCGGCCGCGACGCAGGGTCAGGCCGCGGTAGTGCATGATCTGCAACTGTTGGACAATAACGCTCAGCTGCTTGACCAGCTTGAGTCAATTTCAGGCAACGAGAATTAGGGGCTCGCGGTTTGCATGGAGGAACCGCTACGGCAGGGGGGCCGGGGGCACCATGGTTGGGGAACACATTGCGTGGGTGATGAAAGAGGCGCGGCGCGCGGCTTTGACCGTAGCCGTGACCGTGGCCCTGTGTCCGCCCGCGACGAGGATTCATGCCCAGCACGGCTCTTCTCCTCAGGCGGCTCCGGCGCGGCAGCACGACGCGCAGCCGCGGACCCAGCCCTCGCGCCGTCAGAGTGATCGGCCGCAGGAGCGAAGGACGCAAAACCAATCTCAGAGTCGGCCCGAGAGGCCAAATCAGCCGTATCGCCGAAATCAGCCTGATCGCGGCACGACGCCCCAGAATCGTGGCCAGCAACCGGCTCCCCAGGGTGGCGCTACCCAGCGTGCCGCTCCCCCGCGTGGCACTCCGATGACGCGCCAGATGCCGTCAGGTCCTCCGTCAGCAGCGCGCCCGGGTTATCCGGGCACGGCTTATCCGGGCTCAACCAATCCGGGCTCGACCTTCCCGGGTTCCTCGTTTACAAGGCAGGGGAACATGGGGCAGGGAAATACCCGCCCCAGCTATCCCGGCAGCGTGCCGCAGATGTATGGCTCGCAGGGCCATCTGGGCGCCTGGCTCACTCAGCACCGCAGCGTTCCTGTCCAGGATCAGGAGAAGATGCTGCGCCAGGACCCGAGCTTCACCCGGCTTCCCCCGTCTGACCAGCAGCGGCTGGTGCGTCAGTTGCACCAGGTAGACCAGATGCCCGAGCAGCAGCGGGAGCGCCGCCTCGCCCGCACCGAAGCGTTGGAGCGCCTGTCGCCGCAGGAGCGCTCGCAGGTGACGGACTCGGCGCGTCGCTGGTCGAGTCTGCCGGCGAACCGACAGGCCATGATGAAGCAGGCCTTCCAGAGTCTTCGCGAGGTTCCGCCGGACCAGCGCCAGATGGTGCTGAATTCCAGCCGCTACCAGAACAACTTCACTCCGGACGAGCGCGGCATTCTGTCGAATCTTCTGCGCGTGGAGCCCTACCAGGCTCCGCAGTAGGATCGGTCATTCCGGGCAAATGACAACGGCAGCGGAAGGACATTCTGCTGCCGTCTTGTTTAATGCGATGTCCGTTGTGGACTGATCTGCGCCACCCTACCGGGCCAGCGCCAGGGGAGCACGCAGGCGGATGTCGCGCGACGACGCGCCCGCCTGGATCTCAAACGTGCCCGGATCAGCCTGCCACATCTTCGTTGCCGGGTTCCAGTACGAGAGCGCCGCGCGGTCCAGGGTGAGCTGCACGGTCTTCGTTTCGCCGGGCTTAAGTTCCACGCGGCTGAAGGCCTTCAACTCATGCACCGGCCGGTCAATCTTTGAGTGGCCGTCATGCACGTAGAGCTCGACCACCTCGGCGCCCGCGCGCTTGCCAGTGTTGCGGACCTTCAAACTG